>DASXTB010000448.1:0-14112 GCA_036505615.1 Acidobacteriota bacterium | reverse complement strand
GTCATCAGCTTGACCGCTTTGTTTATCGACTCCAGGGGAATTCCAATGCCGAACGCCAGCTTGCGCGCCTGGTAATTTCCCAACCCCAGGGCCGGATCGACAAACTCCTTCAGGATTTTTTCAGGAGTTCGAGCGGCCACTTCTTCGATGTCAATCCCGCCCTCGCTGCTCGCCATAAACACCACCTGCTGGGAAGAGCGATCGATTACGATGCCCAGATAATATTCTTTTTTTATCTTCAAGCCCGCTTCTACCAGGATTCGCTGCACTTCCTTGCCTTTCGGCCCGGTCTGGTGAGTCACCAGCTTCATTCCAAACATGTGACGAGCGGCCTGTTCGGCTTCTTCGGCGGTTCTGGCGATCTTGACGCCGCCGCCCTTCCCGCGACCGCCCGCATGGATCTGAGCCTTGACGGCGACCACGCCCCCAAAGCGTTGCGCCATTTCATAGACCTCATCGGCGTTATAAGCCACGCCGCTGCGGGGGACGTTGACGCCAAATTCCTTGAGAATGGTTTTGCTCTGATATTCGTGGATCTTCATAGCTGTTGAACAGTCAAATCATGAGGGCGGCCATCTTACCAAAACCAGAAGCCTTAGCCACGAATTTCACGAAGCGGGGGTCAGCATTTTTTTTCCCTGGCCACGAGGACACGGTGACACGAAGCGGCTTTTCAATTAAGTTCACGCCCATCGTGCCTTCGTGGCAGTTTTGGTTGGGGCTGCGCATCCGCCGACGATGCTTCTGGCGGCCAATTCAGCTGTCTTATCTCTTCTTTCGATATTTCTAATTTTAGAATTTTCAGCGGCTATCGTTATAATTCCCAATCGAACCGCTCTACTAGGAAGGAGTCATGAGCCCAAATGGCGCAGCTCAAGTGCAAGCCTCCCCGATGGCCGGCTCAAAAACCCTACGCCGGGATGCCTGGTGGGTAGAGCCCCTGCTTACGGTGCTGGCGTTGGGAGGCTTTGTAGTCTACGCAACCTGGGCAGCCCTCCAGAATACTTACTATTACGTAGACCCGTACCTTTCGCCTTTTTACTCTCCCTGTTTGAGCGCCAACTGCCAGCATGTTAGCGTGCCGCTCATCGGCTCGTGGTGGAATCTGTCGCCCGCCTTTCTGATCCTGTGGATTCCGGGCGGCTTTCGATTGACGTGCTACTACTATCGCAAAGCGTACTACCGTTCCTTCTGGTGGGCGCCACCCGGTTGTGCCGTAGCCGACGCCCGGTCGGGTTACTCGGGGGAAACCGGCTTTCCGCTGATCCTGCAGAATATCCATCGCTATTTCTTTTATCTCTCCATTCCGGTGCTCGCGTTTCTGTGGTGGGATGTCCTGAAGGCCTTCCAGTTTCCCGGTGGGTTCGGCATGGGCGTTGGAACTCTGATTTTGCTGGTCAATGCCGCCCTGCTTTCGCTCTATTCTCTGTCTTGTCATTCCTGCCGTCATGTTTGCGGCGGGCACGTGGATGTTTTTTCCAAAGCTCCGGGCCGATACCGTCTCTGGAGCGCGCTGACCAGGCTCAACGAGCGGCATATGCTGTTTGCTTGGATTAGCCTTTTTGGTGTGGCCTTTGCCGATCTGTACGTCCGCCTTGTAGCGATGGGAGTGTTCCGCGACTTGAGGTTCTTTTGATGCCCGAGAGCGCCGAGAGCAAATATGACACCCACGAGTACGATGTGATCGTCATTGGGGCCGGGGGCGCCGGGCTCCGAGCGGCAATTGAGAGCTCCGCCCAAGGCGCAAAAACGGCTCTCATTTGCAAATCACTACTGGGCAAAGCGCATACCGTGATGGCTGAAGGCGGAATTGCCGCGGCGCTGGGAAATGTTTATCCCGAGGACAACTGGCAAGTGCACTTCCGCGACACCATGCGCGGGGGCAAAATGCTCAATAACTGGCGTATGGCTCAACTGCATGCGCAGGAAGCGCCGGCCCGCGTTCTCGAGCTGGAAGAATGGGGCGCTCTTTTTGATCGCACCGAAGACGGCCGCATTCTCCAGCGGGACTTCGGAGGCCATCGCTACGCGCGTCTGGCCCATGTGGGCGACCGCACCGGTCTGGAAATGATCCGCACGCTTCAGCAGCATGCCGTCCACAAGGGCATTGATGTGTTCATGGAGTGTACCGTTGTGACCCTGCTGCGAGACGGTGATCGCATGGCGGGCGCTTTTGGGTACTGGCGCGAGACAGGAAAGTTCGTAGTCTTTAAATGCAAAGCAGTGGTACTGGCAACCGGTGGCATCGGCAAAGCTTATAGAATTACCTCCAATTCTTGGGAGTACACCGGAGACGGCCACGCCCTCGCCCTCTCGGCGGGCGCTGACCTGATCGACATGGAGTTTGTGCAGTTTCATCCTACCGGCATGGTCTGGCCTCCCTCTGTCCGCGGCATCCTGGTAACCGAAGGCGTAAGGGGCGATGGCGGGACGCTGAAAAATTCCCAGGGCGAACGCTTTATGTTTCGCTACATTCCGGAGATGTTTCGGGCTGAAACAGCTGAAACCGAAGAAGAGGCAGATCGCTGGTACAGCGACAAAAAAACTGCCCGGCGCACTCCCGATCTTCTGCCGCGCGACGAAGTAGCCCGAGCTATCAATGCCGAAGTTAAGGCGGGCCGCGGAAGCCCGCATGGCGGAGTTTTCCTGGACATCGCGACCCGGCGCGATCCGGAATACATTCAACGCAGGCTTCCCTCCATGTACCACCAGTTCAAGGAACTGGCCGACGTCGATATCACCCAGGCGCCGATGGAGGTGGGCCCGACCTGCCACTACATCATGGGAGGGGTGCGCGTAGACGCCGACAGCGCCGCTGCCACTGTCAAAGGCCTGTACGCCGCCGGTGAAGTCGCCGGCGGCATGCACGGCGCCAATCGCCTGGGCGGTAACTCACTTTCCGATTTGCTGGTGTTTGGCTACAGGGCGGGTCTGGCGGCCAGCCAATACGCCAGGACCTGCAGCGGGAAACCGGTCGTGGACAACAGCGTGATCGACGCAATCGCGCAGGAAGCCCTGCGCCCTTTCGATCAGTCCGGCGGCGAGAATCCTTATGCCATTCAACAGGATCTCCAGCAGTGCATGCAGGATCTGGTTGGAATCATTCGCGCCGAGAGCGAGCTGAAGAAGGCGCTGGAGAAGATCGACGAACTGAAGCAGCGCTCAACACGAGTCCGAGTGGAAGGCCATCGCCAGTACAATCCGGGCTGGCATCTGGCGTTGGATCTGAGGTCCATGCTTCAGGTCTCCGAATGCATTACGCTGGCAGCGCTGGAGCGCAAGGAAAGCCGGGGCGCTCAGACGCGGGATGATTTTCCCAAGTCGGATCCCGCGCTGGGAAGAGTAAATGTGTTGATTCGCCTCAAAGACGGCCAGCTCAGCGTCACTCAGGAGCCCTTGCCCGAAATGCCGGCGGATCTGAAAAAGCTTCTCGAGGAGAAGAAATAATGCCTGCCTCAGAATTCACCATGCGCATCTGGCGCGGCGACGTCACCGGCGGCGCTTTCAAGGACTATCGCATTTCGGTTGAGGAAGGGATGGTCGTTTTGGATGTGCTGCATCGAATCCAGGCCACTCAGGCCAATGATCTGGCAATACGCTGGAACTGCAAAGCGGGAAAGTGCGGCTCCTGCAGCGCCGAGGTCAACGGCAGGCCCCGGCTGACCTGCATGACGCGCATGAATCTTTTCCAGCCGGGCGAGACCATTACCGTCGCCCCCATGAAGACATTTCCCATAATCCGGGACTTGGTGACCGACGTCAGGTTCAATTTTGAAATGGCCAAGCGAGTGCCCGCATTCAAACCGAAACCGAAAGAGGCTGATGGCATGCACCGAATGCAGCAGGAAGATATTGACCGGGTGCAGGAATTTCACAAGTGCATCGAATGCTTCCTCTGCCAGAACGTCTGCCACGTGATCCGCGACCATCCTGGCCACAAGCAGCAATTTGCCGGCCCGCGCCTGTTTGTGCGATACGCCGCATTGGAGATGCATCCCCTCGATACCAATGATCGAAGAGAACTGCTGAAGAGCAAGATGGGGCTGGGCCTGTGCAACATCACTAAATGCTGTACCGAAGTATGCCCGGAGAACATCCGGATAACCGACAACGCCATCATCCCCTTGAAAGAGCGCGTGGTGGACGAGTTTTATGATCCGCTGACGCGGCTATTCAGGAGGTTCAGGAAAGGAAAAACCGCTTGACTTGCGTGGAAGGTCCTGTCGCGAATCGGCAGCTATTGCGGCGGGCGGCCACATAGGGCCGCCCGGCTTGGGCCAACCGGGCAGCACGGGCTATAATTGCCTTCTGATGAAGGCAAGCGAGTCTCGAAGCACTCGGCGGGAGACATTACGGGAAACCTACGACGAGGGTTATTTCCACGGCGCAAACAGTGGATACCCAAAAGAAGGTTATGCCACGCACCACCCGGACTGGGCGCCGTGGCTGAAGCGGGTCAAGTCTCTTGTCAACCCCGCAGACCACTGGCTCGATCTTGGATGCGCTTACGGCTTTCTAATCGAGCAGGCCCGAACAGAAGGCTTTCGAGTCGTAGGGTGCGACGTCAGCCGCTTTGCGCTGAAACAGAATAGTGCCGTCACAGCATTCCTGGCCGAGGCCGACGCTCTGGCGCTTCCCTTTCGATCCGGCTCGCTCAGGTTGATCACCGCCTTCGACGTACTGGAGCACCTGGAAAATCCGGTTCAGACAATAAGAGAAATCCACCGCTGCTTGGCGTCCGACGGCCTGCTCATCGCGTCCACGCCCGATCCGTGCCGCTTCCGAGGGGATGAGACCACGCACGTTCACGAGAGCCCGCCGGCTCATTGGCTTTCGTTACTGGAGAAAAATGGTTTTTCTTGCAACTTTGGTTTTGATGGCACTGATTTCAATCTGATATTGGCCGCTTCCAAGTCCCGCAGTCGAGTGCAACATTTCCACAAACTCCTCTTTGAGGACGACTTCTTGCGCGCAACTCAACCTTTTTCTGACTGCGTCGCCTGGAGAGTCCGCGCCGGATTTCATACCCACCCGCAAGGGCATGTCTTGGGCGAGAAGAATGAAATCTACGTCTTGAATTCATCGGAGCTCCCCATTTCCGTTGAGCTGGAGTTTTCAGTCCAGACGACGGGCCACAATGGCGCATTCCTGGTCGTTGCCGATGGCCGGGTGATAGAGCGCGTTGACTTTCTGTCCACAACTCCGCAATTTTCGCGCGCAGCGGAAAAAATCCTGTTCAACTCCGGCGGACATTCTATTGAGTTTCAGTTGAGCGACGGAAGCAGCGCCGGGCAGGTTATCATCGGACCGATTCAGTTCGCCATCGCGCCGGCAACCCGCGAAGAATTGACCGCCACGCTGCCCTTTGACTTGTTCGAACGCTACCACGCAAGCACGCTCATTACACAGCTTCTCCCGCTGCCGCCCGTAACAGCTCTCGACTTTGGCGGTTATATTGGCGACCAGGGAGGCCACTGGGCCGATGCATCGGATTTTGGCCTTCCCGCAATTTTTACAGACATCCGTCCGGCAGATTCTCGCAGATATCTTTCCGAAGCGGCTCTTCCAGGAACAAAATTCGATCTGGTCTTGTCCCTCGACGTTCTGGAACATATTCCAAAGGCCGCCCGCCGAAGCTTCCTGGAAAGACTCGATGACTTGAGTGGCCGGTATATTCTCCTGGCGGGCCCGGTTGCCTCGCCGGACGCAGAAGCCGCCGAAAAGCGGGTGCGGGAATCCTTGCGGGATGCCGGCGCCGCCATACATGGCTTTCTAGCCGAGCATCGAGAACACGGTCTCCCTGAGCGTGAAGACATAACCAGGTGGGCCGACGAGCACAGATATTCTGTGGTTGAAATTGAGGGCATGTCGTCTCATATGTGGGAGGTTCTTCAAAAAGTCTCGCTGACGCTCTCGTATTATCAACAGTATCGGACGCTGGAAAAATTGAACCGGACGGTAAATGCGCGACAACTGTGGGCAAGCAATGGAAAGCCTTACCGCCGCTTTTTCCTCATCTCGAAGAGCGCGATGCCGGATCAGCCCTTTCATTTGCCGCGGAACGATGCGCCGGCCGAACTGCTCCACTTTCTGGAGCAGCAACCAGAAATTTTATCTCGAGCCGGCATTCAACAGCAGACCGACTTGCTGTTTCTCTTGAATGAGGGGCTAAGACACCAGCAACTCCTGGATAACCAGGTTCGCCTCCTGGAAAACCACGCCCGTGAGCTGGAGAAACTGCTTCAGGCTGAGCGACAGAAACCAGTCTCTCGGATTGCCTGGTCAAGACTGCGACGCAGGTTGGATGGAAAAAATGAGTAGCATCTCGGTGGTGATTGTCAACTACAACGGCGCCGCTGACCTGCCCCTCTGCCTGGGGTCTCTGTCCCGGCAGACGCTGCGGCCCTCCGAGATCCTAATGATCGACAACAACTCAAACGACAATAGCTGTGAGGTGGCACGGCTCTTTTCCGCAGTACAGGTGATCAGGAACTCCGAGAATCTGGGATTTTCGAGAGCCGTCAACCTGGCCGCCGGCCGCGCCAAGCACCCGCTGCTCGTCATCCTCAATACTGATGTAGAGACCAATCCGTCCTTCTTGCAAGAGGGGGCTCGGGCCATGGACGATCCGAGCGTTGCCGCCGCCGCTTCCAAGATCCTGTTTTTTGACCGGCGCGATGTCATCAATGGCGTGGGCGGAGGAATGAATTATCTGGGATACGCCTGGGACCGTGGATTAAATGAGATTGATCGCGGCCAGTACGACAGTCCGGAGGAGGTCTTCTTCGCCAGCGGAGGCGCCTGCTTCATCAGGCGTGATGTTTTTCTCACGCTCGGAGGCTTCGATCCACGTTTCTTCATGTACCACGAGGACGTGGATTTTTGCTGGCGCGCGCGCCTGCTTGGCTATCGGATAATCACCTGTCCCGGCGCGGTCGTATATCACAAGTACGGCGCCACAACGCGCCGGGAGTTGGGCTGGGACCGGCGCGAGATCCTGGGAGAACGACACAGTTTCCGCTCTCTTTTGAAGAACTACCAGCTCTCAAATGCCCTTCGCGCGCTGCGTGATATTCTGCTGCTGCCTCTTCCCTGGAAGAGGAAAATCGCGCAATTGCAGAATTTCTCCGTCAATATTCTCTGGTTGCCTGATACGGTCCGGCAGCGGCGAAGCGTACAAGCGGCGCGAAAGTTGTCCGACGAAGCGCTGAAACCCTTCATTCTTCAATCCCACCGGGTGCCGGTGCGAAGTTCTGTCCCCGAAAGCAACAGGGCTGCGCCGGCTGAGACCGTATGAAATCCGTATCCGTTCTGATACCCAATTTTAACGGTCGAAAGCATCTGGAGGCGTGTCTTCGCTCCCTTCAGGAACAAAGCGAGCGCGCCGATGAAGTAATCATTTTCGACAACGGATCGCGGGACCATTCAGCGGACTACGTTCACAGCAACTTCCCCTGGGTGCGCGTCATCACCGCGGAGCAGAACTGCGGATTTGCCGGCGCAATTAATCGGGCCGCCGCACAGGCGCAGGGGCAATGGCTCGCTTTTCTGAACAACGATATGAAGGCTTCGCCGGAATGGATCCAAAGCGCCAGCAGCCATGGGGATCGGCACTGCTGCATCGCCAGCAGGATCCTGAACTGGTCCGGGGACAAGGTGGACTTCGACGGGGCGTCATTGCAGTATCTGGGATTTGCAGACCAGGTTGGAATTGGGGAAAGCGCCGAGCGAATCTCGCAACCCCGGCCGATCCTCTTTCCCTGCGGCGGGTCCATGTTTATTCGCCGCGACCTGTTCCTGGAGGCGGGAGGCTTCGACGAGGATTATTTCGCCATCTACGAAGACGTCGATCTGGGATGGCGCCTGTGGCTGCAGGGGCACGAAGTGTTTTTCGAGCCGGCATCGGTCGCCTATCACCGCGGACACGCGACGCTTGACGTCCCGCGTGAAGAAAAGAAGCGCTACCTGATGCATCGCAACGCCATGTTCACCATCATCAAGAATTATCAGCAAGATGCTTTCCAGCGGATTGTCCCCGTCGCTTTCGTTCAGGCGATTCGCCGCGCCGTTCGCTTCTCAGGTATCGACAAGAGCAGTTTTTATTTCTGGGAAGATTCGGAGATTCCCCAGGACACGGCTTCGCTGTGGATGTGGAAAGACGCGATCAATCATCTGGTCGCGCTGGACGACGTCATAGAGCAATGGCCTCAATTAATGAAGAAGCGGCAGGCGGTGCAGGCGCGCCGCAAGCGATCCGATGAAGAGATTACCGCTCTTTTCAGCGACCCGTTCCGCAGGATTTTCAAGGATTCCAGTTACGAGGAAAGTGAAGCAGGATGGATTGAAGCGCTCGGCATTGAAAAATTCTTTCCGGGAGCGGTTCCTTTCGGCCATACGGAATCCTTCCACAAGGAACTGAGGCGCGAGCTGCACCAGTTGCGGCGCGAGTTGTCGCTTCTCAAGAGCCAGAGCCGCCGGGCCGGAAGCGCTCCAGCCAAAACCGGAAGGGTCCGCAAGTTTGCGAATCGGCTGAAGATTCTGGGAAGCCGATGACATGGTCTGTCATAATCCCGACCTATAACCGGGCCGGCATCCTTGTCAAATGCCTCACCGCGCTGGAACATCAGACAACCCCTGAAGAGTTTGAGGTTCTGGTTGTGGATGACGGATCGACTGACCGGACACCACAACTGCTCGCTCAGTGGCAAAGCAACAGGTATCGTTTCCGTTTTTTGCGACAGCAGAACAAGAAACCGGCCGCAGCCCGTAACTTGGGCATGAACCAGGCAACCGGGGACTTTATCCTGTTCCTGGGAGATGACATCATCGCCTCTCCACAGCTGATTGCTGAGCACAAGCAGGGCCACGACAGGGCGGGCGATGACGCGGCGGTGCTGGGTTACACGGTATGGTCGTCGGAGCTGCGCGTGACTCGCTTCATGCGCTATCTGGGCGAACATGGCTGGCAGTTCGGTTATGCTCTCATCCGAGACCCGATGGATTTGCCCTTCAACTTTTTTTACACTTCCAACATCTCACTCTCCAGACTCCTGATGGAGCGTGTCGGCAAGTTCGATGAGTCGTTCGGGACTGCAGGCTGGGAAGACACCGAATATGGCTACCGGCTCAAGAAGGAAGGCGGTAAAATAATCTTCCGCCGCGAAGCGCTCGCCGAGCATCTTCACTTCACCACTTTCCAATCGTTCTGCGCGCGCCAGTTTCGAGTGGGCCGGTTTGCGCCGTACTTTTACAAAAAGCATCCGGAGCTGCGGAACTTTCTGGGGGCCGGAGCGCCCATGCCGTCTGCGTCGCGCCGCCTCACGCTTCATTTCTTGACTCATCTTTGCGGGCTGGAGGAACGCATCCCGGGGCTCGATTTTTCGCGCTTCTATCCGGACCTTATGACTTACCATTACTTGCGCGGCCTGCACTCGGCAGATCATGGGAGGGATTGATGAGGCAGCGAAATGAATCGATGAGGCCGCGAATGGACACGAATGGACGCAAATTTAATTTGCACCCATTTGATCTTTTAATTCGCGTCCATTCGCGTCCATTCGCGGCCTCATCGATTCGTTTCGTGCCTTCAATCACCAAGCCATGAAGGTCTCCGTAATTATTCCCAACTGGAATGGGGAAAAGTTGTTGCCCGTCTGTCTGGGTGCGCTGCGGAAACAAACCTTGCGCCCCAATGAAGTGGTGCTGGTAGACAACAACTCCGGCGATCGATCGATAGAACTGGCGCAGCGGTGTTATCCCGGCATCTTCATTCTGCGGCTCACCAGAAACTTCGGATTTGGATATGCCATCAACCGCGGCATTGAAGTCTCAGATTCAGATCTGGTTCTGCTGCTAAACAACGATACTGAGGTCATGAATAACTGGATCGAAACGCTGCACGATTTTTTTTCTAAGAACCCTCAAGCCCTCTTTTGCGCGTGCAAGATGCTCAATTATTACGATCGTACCCTGCTGGACGGAGCCGGAGACTGCCTGACCAGGGGAGGAATCCCGTACAAAATCGGATCGGCGCAAAAAGACGGCGCTCCTTATTCGATTTCCAGGAAGGTTTTGGGGGCCAGTGGCGGCGCCTGCGCATTTCGGAGGGTCTTCTTTGAGCAGGTCGGAATGTTCGATGAGAGATTCTTCATGTATCTGGAAGACGTCGATTTAAGCCTGCGGGCCCAGTTGCAAGGCGTGGAATGCTATTACGTTCCCTCCGCCGTGGTCTATCACATGGAGGCCCAGTCCGATCCTGGGCGGGCGGGCCGGGCGTCCAATCCGCAGACACCTGCGCGCACCTACTGGATCACCAGAAATCGAGTTCTGCTGCTGGCGAAAAATTACCCCACGACCCTACTGTTTCGCTATTGCGTGCCTATTCTTTGGGGATTTTTGAAAAGCCTTGCCTTTCATCTCTTCAAGACCGGATACGCCGGGTCGTACGTCCGCGGACTCTGCAGAGGCCTTTGGGATATATCTCTTATTCGGGCGGATCGGAGAGCGATCCAGAGTTCTATCAAGATTCCGCTCCAGAATCTGCAGCGCCTTTTGGAACAATGCTAACCCGCGAGCAAAGCGGGTTGGATGAAAAGCTGGCCGCGATTATCGTCAACCGCAATGGCGGCAAGCTTGTTCTGGAGTGTGTGCGCAGCCTGTTGGAATGCTCGCTACCTCCAAACCTGATCCTGGTGGTGGACAACAATTCCTCCGATGACTCCAGGGACCAAATCCAGAAATTGTTTCCCGATGTCGTGGTGCTGCAGGCAGCACGCAACCTCGGCTATGGCGCGGCGCTGAATCTGGGGATCAAACAAGCCTGCAGGACGGGATCTTCGCTTCTGCTGCTGATGAATAATGACGTAATCCTACATCCCAAAGCGGTTGAAGCTTTGATACGGAATTGGGATTCCCAGGCTGGACTGGTGGGACCGAAAGTCTTTCGTCTGGATGACAAAAGCCGTCTTGACGCTGCTTGGGGCAGGATTCTGTTCAATCATGTGATCTGCCGAATGGTGGGAGAAAACAGTCCGGACGCGCCTCAGTTCCAGCGCACTCGAAACGTAGACGCCCTGCTCGGTTGCGTGCTGCTGACTTCCTGCGCTGTGGCTCAGCAAGTCGGTCTGCTCGACCCGGATTATTTCATGTACCTGGAGGAAGTGGATTTAGCCTACCGAATCAAAAAAACGGGGAAGACAGTATTATTTGTCCCTGACGCGCAGGTGTGGCATGCCGGGGGCCACGCAACGGATCCAGAGGCACGCCGGGCAGTGAAAACTTTTTACGTGCGCCGCAATGCGGTGCTGTTTCTACGCAAACACGGAACCGTGTCGCAGTGGTGCAAGTTCATGCTCTGTTCCTTCGCCAGCCTGATATTTTTCCTGGTCACTCTGCGCTGGAGTGGATTTCGGCTTCGGCTGCGAGGATATCGTGAAGGTTTTCGAGCCAGTCTCGACGCGGAGAAGATGGATCGGATCAGCACTTAGTTTTTTTGCCCTTTGACAGCAGAGAATTGAAAGATGACGTCACTTTCCGTTGTCATTCCTTCCTACAATTCGGCAGCAACCCTGCGCGGCTGCTTGAAGGCTCTGGAAGCACAACTGGATTGGAACCGCGATGAAATAATTGTCGTTGACAGCTCCAGCGATTCCTCTTCTGACTCGCTGCGCGCGCTGTTTCCCCAAATCCGTTGGCAACAGCACGGGCAGAGGCTCTTGCCGGGGGCGGCGCGCAACCGCGGCTTTCAGATCGCGCAAAGAGAGCGGGTGGCTTTTCTCGACGCGGACATCGTCGTGCAGCAGGGGTGGCGAAAAGCAGCCGACGACTTGCCCAGCCAGGCGGTGGCAGCCGGCGGACCCATAGAGCCGGGATATCCGCATAACCGATGGGGACTGGCACGTTACTGGATCGAGTTCGGTGAATTTTCCACAGCCAGTCTGCCGCGCGAGATTTGGAACATTCCGTCCTGCAACATGATTTGGCTGCGCTCTGCTTTCGCGGAAACAGGCGGCTTCCCCGAGAACTTCGCCTCTGCAGACGATCTGCTTTTCAATTACCGCAACATGAAGCTGAAGTCGCGCCGGTTTTCGCTGCATCGGCAGCTGAAGGTCTTCCATCCCGCTGATTGCGGACTGCACGCTGCGGAGCAACACTTGCGTCACGTCGGCTATTGGTCGGGAAGAGCCAGAGGTGAAGGACTGCGGCCCGGAGTCGGCAATTCCCGGCTCTCGGCACCATTCCTTTATGTCTATCGATTCTCCCAGACATGGCGGCGATGCATTCGCGGTTCCGGGTTGGCTGAAGCGCGGTCGCTGGCGCCGTCGATCGCCAAAGGGGTGGGCTGGTGGTGCGAAGGGTTTTATCAGGGGCTAGGTGAATGATCCTCATTATTCCTGGCGAGTTCTGTTCCAATGATAGGTATCGACCGAGCTGGCGTAGCAGGCATGTTGGCCAATCCAGAGCCTGCTGTGGGCGGTCAGCGTGTGGCCAGGGCGGAGGGCAGCGGAGTCCTGGGAATGTGAAATCGTTAAATGTTCGAAAGCCCGTCCCGCCTGGCGGGACGGGCGACAGAGAGGATTTTGGCAAGTCTTCGGCCATCTGTCGCCCGCCCATAATGCAGGGCGGGGGCGCGGGATCTTAGAAAATGTTTCCCAGCTGAGGTCACTGAATAGTGCCGATATTGGGTTCGTCCATCTCTTCTTTCAGTCTCGAGATTCTGAAATTAACTGCTGCAATAAATACTTCCTGATCAAAATTGAGTTCTAAGATGGCCCCGCCGCGAGTGACAGAAACTGGAACATCAGGAAACAGCTCCGTAAACACGCCAAATATTTGGTTGTTGGCAGCAATAGTGACTTGTCTTTCCGCCAGCTTTTTGCCGAACTGATTCCGAAGGGAAAGAGTGCCGATGTTTGAGGCGGTCGGTGAGGAACTGGGAAAAACAATGCTTATTCCAGTGGTCCCCGCTGTTCCACCAAATTCAGGAGCGAGCACCCTTACTTCCACCGCTGCTCGACGCACAGGATTTGCCGCCTGCTTTAAGACCCGAGCTTTCACAGTTTCGCGTGGATTGCCGAAAGCGATAACTTGGTCCAGGGAGTGGAAGATTTCCTCCTGAATGATAAGAGGCTGTGTCGAAGTTATTTTCGCCCACCCAACAATTATTGTGGAGGGAGGTTGAAATGTGTCGCCGAAGAACCCGAAGAACGAGTTGGATTTCACCAGCGCGAAACTGATGCCAGATGGCCGAAGATCGACCTCATGGCCGCTGCTATCGAAAACTTGCAAGCTAAGGCGTGCATCCGACGGGTTCGGGTTAATTAAGACAAATCTTGAATGGAACGCATCTGCATCCGCATACTGCGGCGCGATATTCAGATCTATAGGTATGGACACTCGTACGAATAAGGGAAAAATCGCCTCAGTTCGCGCTACATTCTGGGCCAGCAATATTGGGGTGAGAGTAATTGCTAATAGTAGAATAATGATCCATCTTAAGTAAAACATAAGCACTCCTTTCTCTATCTTGATCCTAACAGGATGCCGAAAGGGAGAAAAGGTCGCGCCTTCTGCGGTTTTCGCACACTGTTGATCCCCACGAGCCACACCATCGCCGCGATCAAACTATTGAGCTGCACAGTTTCTGCCACACGAAATATTATCCGAAGAAGCTTCGACGTATTTCTTACTTGGTATCGAGACTAACAACCAGCTGGTCTTCTTAACCAACAACTTCCTCCAGGCCCTGACCATCGCCGACGGCACTTCGGAGGACGTAGTGAAAACACAAATCTGGATCGCTATACCCGTTTACGTCCTAGTTTCAAACGTCAAAAAGCGTCACAATCTGCAGTTGAGTCTCTACACAATTTTGCCAATTCTAAGCGTCACGGTGTTCGAAAGAATTCTGCTCTTTTAGGCACTTACAGAAGCAAACTACAAACAGGGGGAGCTAAATTTTGCAGTCAAACTTCCTTCGTTCAACTTACGACCGGACGGTAGTCATCATCGGTTATAATGAGTCATTGGTCATCCATATTCGGTGAGCAAGTGAACCGGACATCAGGTCCACAACTCAGAAGACCGGTGGTTCCTGACCTGGTGACTTGCTGA
>DASXTB010000447.1:0-6703 GCA_036505615.1 Acidobacteriota bacterium | reverse complement strand
AAAATTAGCGAGAAGACTAGAAACTAGCATAAACAAGCGCGGTTATTGTGGCCACCCTGCTCCAAGAGTATCGCTCATTTGCATACTCTTTGATTTGAGACCGCGTATTTTCCAGATTGCTGAATAGCTCACTCTTAAAGTACTCTTCAACCTTGCTCGCCAGGTCTGATGGATCCTGCGATCTGAACACCAAACCTGTCTTGCCTTCAACGATTTCGTTCTTCAAGCTCCCCACATCGGCGGCGATGGCGGGTAGTCCAAAATTATACCCGAGGAATAGCACCCCGCTTTGAAACACGCGGGTATATGGCAGAATCAAAACGTCGGCCGCCTTGAAATATAGCTCCGTCGCCTCGTCAGGGACATACTCGATTTTCTCGATGACGCGACCAGCAATGTCACTATTGACAATGGTCCGCCCAATTTCGTTCCAGTAACTCGCCGGCCCCTTCGGGTTTCCCACAATCAGCAGACGATAACTACGATCTTTCTTTAGCAGTTCGGTAAAGGCCGCGATCAAGTATTCGAGTCCTTTATAAGGCGCGATATTTCCAAAAAACAGCATTGTCTTATCACTGCTGCTCACGCCCAATTGCTGTTTCGCCTCTGCAATCGAGAGGCTGGTGTTCGGAATTGTGTTGTTAATCCCGAATGGGATAACACTTACGTTTTCTTCCGGAATCCGAAAGTCCGCTATTAGCTCGCGTTTCATCCCGTCGGTGTGAACGAAAATATGGTCGCTAAATGAATACTGAACCTTTAGTGAAAGCCGATTGAGCCACGAATCGTTGTGATCCCGCCTGCCCGCGTTCACGTTGTGGGCGGTGAAGACCACGCGTTTGCCAACCAGCTTGTAATAAAGCATCAAGAGCGTGCGATCAAAGAACTGGAACTTATTGTTCCAGAGAATGTGAAAAATCTTCGGCTTCGCTCTGGCGCTGTAACTGATGAGGCGCCAGTAGTACGTCAGCACTCTGGCCATCTTTCGGATCGGTCTGGCGTTCGGGTTCTGGTCTCCTCGCAGATTAAGAAAGTTCACTCGACGATTTGTTACTAGCTCTGGCACGTTCAAATCGTCGCTGCCGATGAAATCAACGGAAATGCCTTTTGACGTGAGCGCAGCTGCCATTCCCAGAGCGTAGGGCTTGTCTCCACCGCCAGTGAGAAGGGCCACCCGAAGCGGCTGAGGCTGGGGGACTGATGAGCGGCGTGCGCCTAAGCTGCAGCCTGCCAAAGTGGACGAAGCGACATCTGAGGACGCAAATGGGGATGATCCTCGATCTCTGATCTCTGGTGTCTGTTCGGTGAGTGGCATCATTTGACGGCACGAATCGCCACGTCCAGCTGAGCCATGACTGTGCTTAGCACCTCATCTACTGAAATGGCGCTTGTTGCGCGCTTATCGTATCCCCGTTTGTAGAAGAACTCTTCCAGGAGCGGCGAAACGATCTTTTTCTGAATCCCATAATCGTAAATCTCCCAGGGGCTCGTACATGTAAAAAGAGTCACGCACGGCGTACCCGTCCCTAGCGCCAAATGCATCGGCAGACTATCACCGCCGACCAGGCAGCAGTGGTTTCGGACATCGGCCAGATGCTTAAGCAGCGATGACCTTTCCGGCAGGATATTGACTGTCAACCCGCTATCTTCCATCTGACGTTTTAATTGGTCGTAGTAAGCCCACCTCTTCATCGGCCAGATAGGCCCAGCATCGGCTGCTATGGCCACATCGCCTGATAGCCCGGTTTCGATCGGTTGCGGCAACAAATACGTCTCAGCAGCAAAATCGAACCCAAGTCCCCTGAAAATCAGCTCCTGATATGTCTGCCGATTAAGGAGCTTAAGCCGATCAGCTTCCTGCCGGCCATAGGAACTAATCAGACTGAGATCAAACCAACACCTCGAGTTGTCGGTATAACGCAGTTGCTGAGAAGAGTCCGAGTAGGCACCGAAGATCTCGGCTGGCCGAACCGTCTTCAGAAACATGGCTACCTCGAGCGTATCTTCCAGATTTATGGCTAGGTCGTAGGGAATGTCTAATGCTCGCGCGCGTGCTTCCCACGAAAAATGACGCAAGCTGTCTGACAGACCGTCCAGCAATACAGCATTCTTCGCTGCTGTGATCCATGTGACCGATCCGCTCAATCGACGCAATAGGGGCGTGGTGCGGACAACGTCACCAGTAGCGCCAAGTTTGATGATTAAGACGTTCATACGAGCTCAACACATTTCACGGTTGGGAGGCCGGGGAGATGGTATTCTTTCCTTCATCTCGTGTTACCACCTCTATTACTATCCGGATGTATTCTAATTCAGTTCAATCAATTTTCTCTGGATGAATTCCAGCGTCAAAATCTTGTGTATCTCAGAGGTGTAGTTTCCCTGCCCAGTGCTATGAGCTCTGAGCATCGATTCCACAGAACTTGCACGAAGGTAGGGTCTGCTGCGCGCACTCGAGTCGAGAAGTATCTCCTTTAACCATGGCGAGAGTTCGTCGCGGTACCAGACACGAAAGTGAGCGACTTTGTGCCGACCAAGAAACAGTCTTTCCAGGCGCAGCGGGGCAAACATGTGATCAAGTCTTGCCAGCCATTGCGGCATTCCGTAATCATAGGCGTACTCCGCTTTAAAAGTGAACTCCTGGTACCAATGTAGCGCCCGATTAAGACCGGGAACGGATCGAAAGGCGAGGCCGCGATCGGTTCCAACCTTTCCCAACACTGGATTGCCATCAGCAATGAGTCGAAGCGCTGGCTCATTGTGCAACAGCTTTGCCGGCGTTTGATAAGCCAGCGCAACCAGATCGTTATCAAAATAAGGAGTGCGATACGTAACCTGCGATCGTTCCACGGCAAATTTGCTCGCCATATACCACGGCGCTTGCTTGAAGGAAGTGAAGGAAAGCCTGTGGCCCTGCAGCTCGTTAGCGTAGGTCTCAGCGGCATCCCGAAAGGAGCTTTCCAAGTCCAGATCAAAAAGGCCTTCCGGAGTAGGATAGGGCTTAAACATCACAAGACGCCTTAAGATTTCGCCGCCACAGACACCACTAAGTCGGACTGGAGCGATCTGGCGGGCCAGTCTCTGGACATACATGTCAATCGACCCAGTCACGTCCATGGTGCCGTCACTAACATAAACAGCTTTCTCGGCGAACTCGTGAAAGTGCGACAAAAACTCGGCGCCCACAACAATCGTGTTGTGAGGCTGCCGACAAAGTTTCGCGACGCGTCGCGCGATCTTGACGTCTGCACAATCACGGTATTTGCCACCCCATGTATAGCAGGGAAGTGTGCCGGCGAGGCGAGGCGACCAGGCCAGGATCATCCGGCTATCCACTCCGCCGGTCAAAGACAGGGCGATGGACTGTTTCCCACGGAGATACCTGGGAAGGACCCGCGCCCAGGTTTCTTTCAACTTCTCGTAAAAGTCAGATTCGCTTAAGTCCGGCTGACTTTCCCATCCTTCTCGCTTGAAGTAAGTCTTTTTCTTTACTGGTTCTGCCCTGGAAAACACCCACGACGAAGCTGGCGGAAGCAGGGAGATTCCGGAGAAAAGGGTCCTGTTTTGCAGAACCGCCTCGCAAGAGAGGACCTCGCCCAAGCTGCGTAAATCAAGTTGACGAGTGCTAGGAAGGATTTTTAGAAGGGCCTTCGCTTCAGAAGCAAAATAAAATCCGCGAGCGTCTTCGTGATAGTAAATTCGATTTACGCCGTAGCGGTCGTTAAACAGAACGAATTTCTGCTCACGAAGGTCCAATAAAACACCGCTGAACCAGCCGTTGAGCTTCTCCAGAAATCCATAACCCATTTCCTCGTACAAGTGGACCAGATAACTTGCGTCATTTGAGTTAAAGTCGTGCCCACGCGTTCTCAACCCATCGACGTCAGCCTGGTCGGCGAAATCCTCGCCCGAAAAAAGGAGGCAGATGTCTTTCTTTTCATTCCAGATGGGAAGACAATCCCCGAACGTTCCCTGGTGGCAAGTCCATCCGCTCCACAGACCGAGCTCCTCATTGATATATGTGCCGCTAACGTAAAACGCCTCATGCGTCATGCACTCAACCATGGACTGAATCAGAGAGCGCCACTCTGTCGGCGATCCATGTTTACTGATTATACCAACAATCCCAGGCATATTGGATTAAGGGGCAAAGGTTAGAAGAAGGAAATCAGAAGTCAGTAGAAATTGGCGAACAACGCAAGGATTCGAACGTCCGGTACGACTTACGCAGGCTTTGGCGATAAGCAGATTATTTGGTGCCAAATCTTTGTCGAAACATCAAGTCGCGTACACGTTTTACAATCCAAGCAATGTCGAGGAAGACGGCCATCGGCAGGCCGGCGAGCACTGGGTGCTGCATCGCCAGCGATCGAAGAATTGCGCTAAACTTGTAGTGTGCGCCGATCCAGTTCGTGTCACATCCCAAATGCTCCTTGAATTTGGCAGAAGACAAAGTGTACGGTGACACGTCGACATATACCATCTTCAAGTACTCTATCAGGCCATTGCCTCGCTCCGAATTCCAACGTGCCGCCCACGGCTTACAACCCATACAATGAATGAACGTTGGACCATCGCCAAGCAGATTCCGCAGCCGCTCTCCCGTCGTATAGCCCCATACGCCGTCAAACTGAACGATATGTTTACTCCGGCGAAGCGTTTTTAACGGGATATGGGCGAATTCGGTTGAACTCAAGAGTGCGGTCAATACATCTTGATCGCCCTGCATGTGAATCGGTCTTTTCCGCATATCCTTCTCATTTCGTTGCCACCTTTGGTATTCATCGGTTTGTAGCAGTTCCCACCATCGTTTCAGCAAGGGATAGTGCCGTCTGGTCACCCGAAGGACGCCAGAATTGAGTGTACTCGGGAGAACGCGGCCGACCGAAAGCTGCCATAACTGCGCGCGACGCCCGGCTCCATCGTGGTCGCTGCGATCCAGCGCACACGTCTGCTCTGTGGCCACAAAGACTGCGTCGTCCAGGGCATGGAACAATGGGCGAATGTCTCTGGTTACAAACATGTCCGAATCGATCCAGATGACTTCGTCAAAGCCAGCATCGAGCAATCGCATAATGGCCTGTGGCTTTACGTTCCAGCCGTAACCATCCATTAACCCATTCGCCTGCAGCCGTACTTGGGGGTACGCATTTAGCCATCGGCGAAAGGCTTCGTTGGCAAAAGGATAGAACAAGCTGATGGTCCTGTCGGGGCAATGAAGGCCCAGGCTCGCCAGGACCACCCTGAGAGAAGGCTCCCATGCCTCTCGGTCTTCGTTGACGCAGATAGTCGTTTGCTTCATACTTTCCGAGCGATTCAGGAAATATTCTCCACCTCTTAGAGCGGTGGGGAGCCGGCGGGAGGAATCGAACACTCCATCTACTGATTACGATTCAGTCGCTCTAACGTTAAGCTACACCGGCGAATTTATTGCGCTGTAAAGGGAGGTTGGTGGAGATTCTTTTGTGATACCAGTCTCTGCAACTTAAAGCTAGGTAAAGAATGGGCTCCGGAAGCAACCCGCTAACACCTCGGTATAAACGTAGTCGGACAAATAGTTCGCCTCTCGGGGTCAACGGAATGTAATACCTTGGAAAGTTCACCTGCTGGAAGCCGTTCCGACGCTTGAATTCCACCAGTGAACTGCGACGTTTGTTGCCATAGATGAATTTCCCGTAGATCAGATGCGAGATGGCCTTTTGCCCGCACACCTCTGCGGCTTTTGCGATCAGCGCGTTTTGCGGTCGTTTATCATAATGCTCGTCCATCGAGATGATGTGAAAAATCGTCGCTGTATCGTCAACGTAAACCATCTTCAAGAAGCCTATAAGTTCCTCACCCAAATACGCGCCGATAAATTCACTTCGATCCAGATACGTGCCAAGGCTTCGTTTTACGCTATCAAGGTCCTGCCCATAGTGCCAGAACAGTCTTCCGTCCCGGACCTGAATGCTGTTATAAATCCTGTGGACTCCTTTTACCAGATCATCATCAAACGGTATAACTTTCACGACTACACCCCGCCTGCCCGCGCGCCTTACATTCTTTCGCGACACTTGAGGCAGATTTTCCCACCAATCCTCAAAGCAAGTTGTTGGTATTGCAGCCCAATTATCCCATTCCCGGTGATAATCATATTTTGGCGTCGTCTCGGGTGGCCTTTGCGCGAATGTAAAGACATCGGCTCTTAGGCCGCTTTCCTTTAGCGTGGTAATGAACGAGGCAGGGTCTGCGACAGTCATGCCCTCCACCACGCCTTCATCCTTAATTTCTGCCATCCTGATCCGTTTGCCTGTTACTATAACCCTCCGGCCACAGATCTCGGTTGACGGGACATAGAGCGTCTTACCGCAGATGCGGATCTCTTCCATTTTGGCGTTGGCGCAGCTATCCATTGGTTTAGCCTAAGATGCTAAGCGAACAGCATCCACTCTTTCTTGCACCGCGGAGATTAGCTCTCGTTGCGACCAACTCCGACGCAACCATTGTTCGAGCATCACCAGGCTAAACAGAAGCTTGTGGTTGTCCTGGCGGCCAGACTGGTGACCTTCGAGCAGTCTTCGCACAGGTCTAGGGTTGAGCAACCCAAACATAAGTGAGCTTTCATCCAGGAGCACGTTCCGAAGCGCTCCGTTGAGCGAAGAACGAAACCATTGGTCAACGACGTTGGCGGCGAAGCCGCGTTTTTTTCCCTTAAGAATTC
>DASXTB010000446.1:0-9774 GCA_036505615.1 Acidobacteriota bacterium | reverse complement strand
TGACCGAGGCCTCACGGCCTCGGCTACAATTCTCTGCGCCGCTGCGCGGCTTTTCTTCTCGCTACGAAACTTCTGTGAATCATCCGGGTATGTGGCCGCCCACACTAGATTGGGAAGCCGGGATTCCTACAATTTTTTTACGTCTCTGCCGTCTTCGCGGTAAGATTTTGCCTTTATGATCAAGTTTGCTCCACTTTTGGCCGGATGTCTGGCCGCGCTGATTCTTATTTCTCCGTTTCGTGATTCTCCCGCTTCCAGTCTCCGCAGAGACGGCCTCATCGACAACCAGGCACAAGCAACCGCCCTGAAGCAGAAGTATCTGGCAGTCACCGATGGGTGGGCCGATGAGGCGGTTTTTACGGCCCAGGAACGGCGGGCAATGGAGGAGGGCCGCCGCTGGGAAGAACTGATGATGACAGGCAAGGACGATCCTGTTTCCCAGAAGATCTTACAGGCCGGAGAAGCCTCCTACGGCGCTCTGATTTCTTACTATCCCGGAAAGATTCTGGATCGCGCCGTCCTTGGATCTTATTCCGATCCTAACCGAGAGGCGCCTGCGACAGACGGATCCGATGATGAATTTGTGGTCTGGTGGAACGGAGCTCTTTCCGCGCACCTCCTCAAGGGAAAGCTGGCGTCGAACATCCAGCCGGTCGCCAAGAACACCAATGTGTTGTTCCGGGTGGGGCCGTCGGCCGAAATGTTCGGCAAGGATGGAGAACATTTCTCGCGCATCGCTTACCTGGATGGCTATCTGCCGATCGTTACGGGACGCTATCAATCCGAGGGCGTGAAATATGAGGAAACTGTTTTAGTGGACAAGTCAACGCAGGAAACCGGCTGCGACATCGCATATGTGAGATTTCAAATCACCAACGTTTCCGCTTTGCCACGAACGGCGCGGCTTTGTGAGGATTTGATTCTCGTTGATGGCACAAAGTTGAGAGCATCGAAGCTTCAACTTGTCGATCCGTCGGGCGCGCTGATTCTGGCTCACAGCGACCCGGATGCGCGATTTGACGAGGAGCGCCAGCAGCTAGTTCATCGGTTCGATTTGAGGCCGAATGAGAAGGCGGCGATTTATCTGAAGATCCCCTACGTGCCGGATTCGGCGGGCAAAGTCAGGCCGCCAAACCGTGAAGTTTTTGATTCGACCTATGCAAGAGTACAAAGGTTCTGGGTCCAGCTTTTGGCAAACGCGGTCAAGATTAAAGTGCCCGAGGAGCGAGTCAACAACGTGTGGCGCGCTCTGGTGTTACAGAACTTTATATTGGCCGACGGTCCCCGCTTCACTTATGGTTCGGGTCTCCGCTACAACGACAACTACTATCCGGTGGAAAATGGCGGCGGCGGCAATGTTTTCGCTTTTTACGGGTTTGGAGACTACTCTCACGCGCTGCTTCGGTTTTGCATGCCCGTCAGCCTGGATCCGTCCAAAGCGGGCAGAAAATACCAGAATCGCCGCGCCGTCGCGCTGCACCATCTTTTTGAGAATTACCGCCTGACTCGAAAGATGGACGTCTTCAACGCCCATCGGGATGACTTGTTTCGAGTCGCCGACGAAATCATAGCCGATCGTCGATCGACCATGATTGGCCAAAACGGCTCGCGCCCGCTGCACTGGGGCCTCCTTCCGCCCAGCCTGCCGGCGGCCGATGATCTGGGTGACAAAAATCCCATGTATGTCGTTGCTCACGACATCACCAATTGTCAGGGCCTACAAGACCTGGGGGAGCTGTTGGTCCGTAGTGGCGCCGACGTGGCCAGGGGTCGGCGTTACATCGGCGAGGCGCGGGAGTTTCGACGCCTGCTGCTTGGCGTGATGGAACGTGCAGCGATTCGAGTAAATGGCCGGCCGCCCTTTGTGGAGCTGCAGACATTGTACTTCCGGGATACACCGGGATACGGGCCGGAGCCTTACGACGATCTGGCGATGGGACGCGTGCAGGGGACCTACTACCACTATTGGGCGGATATGGAATTCAACTACAACTTCTTCAACCCGGATGATTCGGTAGGTCGCTGGATCGCCGACTACATTCAGCAGAACGGAGGATTTGTTCTCGGCTGCACGCGCGGGCGCCTGCGCACGCCCTACGGATGGATCAACAACGTCTACAACGCCGGGTACTACAATTTTATGCTGCGCCGCGGAGACGTGGAGCGCTTCCTGCTGGGATTCTACTCGCGCGTCGCCTTTGGAATGAGCGGCCACGCCTATGTGGCATCAGAAGGATCGCCCTTTGTGGGATACAACACCAGGAAGGGAGGATTTGTCAGCGCCGATTATTCCTTTCCTAACTCGGCTGCCAATTCAGAGACGCTCAGCATGCTGCGATCCATGCTGGTTCTGGAAGAACTCAAGAACAATGTGGAAACCGGAGATATCTATCTTCTCAAGGGCGTTCCGCGCGCTTGGTTCCAGGATGGGAAGGAGATCGAAATCAAGGACGCGCCGACTTATTTCGGCAATCTGTCTTTTTCAGTGCGATCAAAACTGAGCGCAAACAGCATCGCCGCCACGATCACGCCTCCAGCGCGAGACAAATACAGGAACATTATTATTTCGTTTCGTCATCCGGGGAAGGTGCCCATCCGCAGAGTGCGCGTCAACGGTGTCGAGCATCAGGATTTCGATGCGACGTCCGGCTCGATTCGGCTTGTTTCCGGACCCGGCCAGTTCCGGGTGGAAGTCTTTTATTGATCATGCCGGATCTGCCGATTGGCGACATGGCGTCTCACCTATACCAATTAGCTGGTACGCTAAACGCTGTCGCCCGCCTTGCGGGCTCGGCGTGCGGAACCACACTTCACCCCCGGCTCCGCTTCGCTTCGCCGGGGGCTACACGCTGGCCGCCCGCTTTGCGGGCTGGAGAGGGCCAATTCTCTCTTCAAAACGTAGAAACTCCTAAGCGCGCCTCCGGCGCGCCAGGCGCCGCGAAGCAGCGCTATTGGAGAGACGCCCCGTGGGGCGTCTCCTGCACGCGGAAAGATTTTGCGGGAGACGGCCCACCGGTCGTCTCTCCAAAATGTCCAAACTCCAGAGCGCGCCTCCGGCGCGCCCGATGCCGCAACGCGGCAGCCTCTACGAAATGTGCAAACTCCCTAGCTCAGCTCTTAGTATTGGGTTTCATTTTTCAGTGCTCAGCAGCTGGCTTTCTTGAACTAAGAGCTGACTCCGAGAACTGGAGCGCCGAGCGCTCAGGACCACTGGGCACTGGGCACCAGGTGGGCGCGAAGCACTGGGCCCCGTCCATTTGCGGCCATTACCTTAATACATGAACGCCCAAATTCGCCTTAACGCCTACGACCTGGCGATCTTCATTGCTTATCTGGCGGCCACGCTCGCCGTCGGATTCTATGTGGCGCGGCGCGAAAAGAGTACCTCCAAAGATTATTTTTTGGCGGGGAGAAAACTTCCCTGGTATGTCGTCGGAGCCTCGCTGGTGGCGACGGTTATCAGCACGGAGCATTTCATTGGCAGCGTGGGCGCGGCTTATGCAGTGGGCATGGTGCTGGCCGATTTCCATTGGAACGCCTGGATCGTCTACACGCTGCTTATTTGGATTTTCCTCCCGTACTACTTTCGGACAGGCCTTTACACCATGCCGGAATTCCTGGAGCGGCGATACAACCCTTCGCTGCGCTATCTGTACACGGTCTGCCTGGTGATTGGTTACGTGGCTTCGCTGGTCGCAGGGGTCTTGTTTGCCGGTGGCGAAGCGCTAGAGAGTATGTTCGGATTGAATATCTATTGGAGCATTGTCATTTTGGCGATTGCCACCGGCACCTACACCATCTACGGAGGTCTGACGTCGGTTGCCTGGACCGATCTTCTGCAGTTGGTCTTGCTTCTGGTTGCTGGAATTGTGGTGGCCGTTGCCGGATTGTGGAAAGTGGGCGGCCTGGTCCAGTTGGCTTCCGAATATCCATCCAAGTTCCAGGCGTTCCTTCCTCCCACGCATAAGCTTTTTCCCGTAACCGGAGTTTTCACCGGATTTCTCAGCGTCGGCATCTGGTACAACTGTGCCAGCCAGCATACCGTGCAGCGCTGTCTTGCGGCAAAAGACGAGTGGAGTGCGCGCATGGGCGTGATCGCGGCAGGCTTCCTGCACATCCTGATGCCGCTGCTTGTTGTGGTGCCTGGGATTGTTGCTTTCAAATTATTCCCGAAACTGGATCGGCCCGACCATGCTTATCCAATGTTGGTCAAGTATTTGATTCCTCCGGGTGCCCGCGGCCTGATTATGGCCGGTTTAGTAGCGGCGCTGATGTCGACGCTTTCTTCGGTGATCAATTCGACTTCGACGATCATTACGCTGGACCTCTACAAGAGACTGTGGAACAAAGAAGCAAGCGAGGCGGGTCAGGTGCGTTTTGGGCAGTATGCCGGTGTCCTGGCCCTGGTCGCGGGGACGATGTTGGCGCTTTATTATGGTTCGCTGCAAGGATCCTTTGCTTTTCTGTTAATTCAGAACGTCTTCGCCTATATCGCCCCGCCTTTTGCCGTTGTTTTCACATTGGGGATTCTTTGGAGTCGCGCCAATGCAACAGCGGCGGTGACAACCATCCTGGTCGGCTTCCCTTTCACTTACTTCACCGAGCATTATTTATTCCCGCATGTGAGATTATTGCAGCCTTATGACAACTACCTTCATCGGGCGCTGATTGCATGGGCGTTCTGCATGGTGATGATGATTGTGGTATCACTTCTTACACCACGGCCCGACCGGGCGCAGATTGAGGGGATCATTTGGAAGCCGCGATATTCGCTGTTGCCGGAAGAAGAACAGAGGCGATACGGTGGGTGGAAAGATTTCAGGTTCTGGTGGCTTCTCTTCGTTGGAAGCGTGCTTTCGATTTATGGATTCTTTCTGTGGTTCCGAATTAAGTACGGATAAGAGATCGGCCGCAAAAGGGCATGTCCCAAGGTGGCCTAAGGGCAGCCACAGAGCCGCGCCCGGAAGGGAGGGGCGCGCCAGCATATGACGGAGACACGGAGAAGAGAAAGGGTTGAGTCGATGCCGGGCAACTTTTCTGTTGCACCCCTTCAGGGTGCGGAGGCCAATAATGGGGCTAGATGACCGGGGGCGCCGCGCAAAAAGCGCGCTCTGCCCCCGGCTATTCTCTGTGACGCCTTCAACGTCTTCAACCGGTCGCGCCTCGCCCTTTTTGGCTGCGGCTTGGCCGCTCGGTGCCTTGGTGATTTGGTGGTTATTACTGTTTTCCGGGGGCCGCCCGCCTAAACCTCCTTACTCTCCGCAGGAAGCCTTGCGCACTTTTCACTTGCCGCCGGGATTTCGAATCGAGCTGGTAGCGGCTGAGCCCGAAGTCATGGACCCCGTCGCCATGGCCTTCGACGAGCGGGGCCGGCTCTTTGTTGTCGAAATGCCGGATTATCCCATGGGTAAGCAAACCGGCAGGGTCAAGCTGCTTGAGGATAAGGACGGTGATGGACGCTTCGAACACAGCACTGTTTTTGCCGACGACCTCCATTTTCCGACCGGTGTGATGCCCTGGAAAGGCGGTGTCCTGGTGACTTGCGCCCCCGATATTCTCTACCTGGCCGACACCGATGGAGACAATCGCGCCGATGTGAGACGCGTGGTTTTAACCGGATTTGCCAAGTTGAATCCACAGCTGCGCGTCAACGGGCTGCAATACGGAATCGATAACTGGATCTACGCATCCTACCCAAAATTCGGCCTTCCCACGATCTACATGAAAGAGTTCGGCGACCAGGGGACACCGATTCGCTTTCCCGATCATCCCGAAATTCCCGCAGTCGATGCTTTTGCAAAAGGTATGGATATACGTTTCCGGCTGGACCCGCCGGCGTTAGAAGCGGTAGCGGGGAACTCGCAATTCGGCAATGCATTCGATGCGTGGGGAAACCACTTCACTGTATGGAACAACGATCACATCCGCCACGTGGTCATCCAAAATCAGTACCTGTCGGCCAATCCCTACCTGGCCGTGCGATCGGCGATGCAGTCGATATCGGACCACGGCGGCGCGGCGCCGGTTTTTCCCGTTACGCAAGCGCCGTTGCACATGCACGAGAGCGAAATCGGGCATTTCACTTCGGCCTGCGGGATTTCCGTGTACGAAGGCGGGAGTTTTCCGGATGAGTACGCTCATTCTTCCTTCGTTTGCGAGCCGGTGCATAACCTGGTGCACCGTGATGTTCTGGCTCCTGCCGGCGTGACCTTTGCCGCGCAGAGAGGAGAGGAAAAAAAAGAGTTTCTGGCCTCCACCGACAGTTGGTTTCGCCCGGTATTTACCGCAACCGGTCCTGATGGCGGTCTTTACGTCGTGGATTTTTATCGCAAAATCGTAGAGCACCCGGAGTGGATTCCACCTGAAATGATGAACGAAGCGGATCTGACGGCCGGGTCCGATAGAGGCCGCATTTATCGGATCGTGCAGCGATCCGCCAAGCCAGGACCGCTTCCTGATCTGAGGCGTGCCGCCGCTGAGGATCTCGTTTCGCTGCTGTCGGACAAGAATATTTGGTGGCGTCTCACGGCGCAGAGACTGCTGGTGCAATACCAGGAAAGGGCAGCAATCCCCAAGCTGCAGGACGTGGCGCTGCGCGGCTCGCATGAGTATGGACGCATGCATGCGCTTTGGACTTTGCAAGGGCTCAACGCGCTGGATGGACGGCTGCTGCTGCAGGCGCTCGGCGACGCCAATCCTCGAATCCGCGAGCAGGCGGTGCGATTGGCCGAGGAGAGCCGCAATCAAACCGGCGTGGCCGAAAAATTGCTGCAGATGGCGAGTGATCCTGACGAACGAGTGCAGTTCCAACTGGCCTGCACGCTGGGGAGACTTATCGTCGCACCTGCCGGTGAGGGTCTGCTTGCTGGCGCGCGCGGCTCGGAGTTTTCTCAATCCTCATCGCGAATGCGGGAAGATTCAGATGCATTTGCCGAACATGTCTTCCAGGCGTTGTATCAGATTGCAGTGCGCCACATAGACGACTCCTGGTTTCAGATCGCCGCCTTGACCTCGGCTTCGCAAACTGCGGAGCGGTGGTTCCGCTCTTTAGTTGCAGATAAGGAATTCACGAAAACCTCGGGGAAGGGAAAGGAAGAGTTTGTACGGCGCGTCGCATCGATTGTGGGCGCACGCATGAAGAGCGAGGAAGTGGGAAGCATTGTGACTGAGGCGAGCGGTGAAGGCGAGACCCAGTGGTGGTGCCTTGCCAGCCTGGATGGCTTGGCGGAAGGATTGAGACGCGGAGGGTCCGAGCGCTTAGAGCTGCCGGCAACGGCTCAAAGCCGGCTGCTGGGATTGCTGGAAAAGCAGCAGCCGGCTGCGCTGCGGAAAGCGGCGCTGCGGGTTGCGTCGGCCGTGCGACTGGCGGAATCATCTGAGCTTCGGGAAGTTGTCCGGCGAGAATCAGCGATCGCGCTTGGTGACCCTAACCGCTTGGAAGAGCGCATTCATGCCGCCGGTATTCTTGGATTGGATCGGAGCGGCTCGACTGTTTCTGTTTTGGAGCGATTCCTGGTTCCGCAGCAGCCGGAGCCGCTTCAAGTGGCCGCGGTCAATGCCTTGCTGAATACGCGCGACTCCCGCGTTCCTTCAATCCTGCTCGACAGGTGGCGCAGCTACACGCCGACGGTCCGGGATGTGGTGCTGGCCGGATTCTTCAACGACCGCAAACGGATTTTACTTCTGCTGGACGCGATCAAAGATGGAAAAGTCCAGGGATGGTCCCTGGGCCCTGTTCGAAAGTCGCAACTGGTCAAGTTTCCCGATGATGAAATTCGCGGGCGTGCCAGAGCGCTTCTTTCAGACGATGACTCCGCAAACCGCACGCAGCTCTGGGACAAGTTTCGGCCTGTCCTAAAAATGCGCGGCGATGCGGCACGCGGCCATCAGGTTTTCGAAGAGAATTGCAGCAAGTGCCACAAGATTGGAAGTGTCGGATTTGATGTCGGGCCAGACCTTAAAACAATCGCTAATCGCACGCGCGCAGATATCCTGGCGCAAATACTGAACCCTAATGCGAACATTGCGCCCGGTTATGAAGACTACATGGTGGAGACGCGCGACGGCCGGCTGATTACAGGAGTGATGATCAGACAAACGGCCAACACGGTGACGCTGCGGCGCGCGCTGGGCGAGGAAGACACGATTCTTCGAACTATGATCGCCGATCTGCGCTCGCTCAGCGTGTCGCAAATGCCCGAGGACCTGGCTCAGGCCATCAGCGTCCGGGGCATGGCGGATCTGCTGGAATTCTTGAAGAGTTTGAATCAAAGACAATCTTCGCGCAAAAGAGGGCGCCTTTAAGGCTCGTTTTCCAACGGGGGCGAGAATATTCGGCTGATTATAGCTTCTGTTTCAAGCACGCCAATGATAGCCTGAGGACCTTTTTCCACTTTCAGGAGGGGGCATGACAATCTTCGGCAAGAGTTTGTCCGAGTATATCCGCTTTGAAAAGGGTTTCCTTTTGCTGATCGCGGCAGTGGCTGTGGCACGCCTGGTACTGTCGCTTGCAGGCGTTCCCAACTCCTCAGCCAAATGGGTGAGCGTTACCGCCGTGGCGCTGATCGGCTTGGTCTATTATTCGGTGCGCGTATATACGAGCGGCTTCGGCAGCTACCGGGAGCTGCTCCCCGTTATTTGGCTGCAATATTTTACCGCGCAGGTGGTTATTATCGCCGCCATCGTGCTTGGGATTCTTACCCAGCACGACAACATCTTCACCGCTCCGGAATACTCCGGCGGAGGCGACGGCAAGACCTGGTTTCATGCGGGTGCTCACCTGGTGCTCGGCACGATTGTCGGGCCGCTGGTCGGCTGGCTGGTCGGCTGCCTGATCATGTTCATCACCAAAAAAGTCAAGCGTGAGAAGCCGGCGATGGCTTAATGCCTTGCCGCCGCAAAGCGGCAAAGCTTGTACATTTGCCTCTGATGCCGGAGCCACGTGTGTCAGCGCCCGGTCCCGGCAATGTAAGGTTGGTTCCTGCGTTACGGCGGCCCCACATCCGAAACTGTGAAAAAATTGGCTCAATCTGTACGGGCGACTCTGTGTGGTCGCCCGCTGCAGAATCCAGCGGATTTCTCTTGGCTCCGTTCCAAAATGCATCCGCGGGACCTGTGCAATTCTGTTTGGCTAATCCGTCAGCTATTGCGGCGGGCGGCCACTTAGGGCCGCCCGTACGATCAGATGGATTTTTTCACAGCTTCTCCGGTGCGGGGCTGCGACGTTTACCGCACGCAGCAGTCCCTTTCAACCCCAGCCCGCTGCACTCCGGATTTACTTTAACGTTTCCCGACCTTGGAATTTCGACCTTCGACCTTCGACCTTGGATTTTCGACTCTGGACTTTCGATCTTGTTTTCCGCGCGTGCTTACTGTGTCTTGCCCACGCCCACGGCCTGCGCATTACTCCCCGCCCGGACTTTTCTTTCCTTCTTTAAGACCTCTGCACAGCCGGCGACGCCGCCAACCGAAGCCACGACGCTAAGCTGATGGCCCATGGCTGTCAGCTTCTCACGAATGGAGGACGACAAAGATTTTGATAATTCGACCGGCTCTGTGCCCTCAAGATGGATGCGTGACGCGGCCACAGCCTGATATGACGTAGCGCCGAAATCGACCACGCGTTGCGCCATTGTTGCCGAGACGCTGACAATTCGCCGTCCTCCGGCGATTCCCAGTCCCGCATCGCGGTCGGGCAGCCGCACCATCAGTGGGGAGACGTTATTAAGCGGCCGTTTGCGCGGGCCGGGCGAATTGGGAAGGCCCGGATGCGGG
>DASXTB010000445.1:0-9631 GCA_036505615.1 Acidobacteriota bacterium | reverse complement strand
ATAGCGAGATATCGGGGGCGGTGCAGGAATTCAGAAGAGGTGAGGGGCGGGAAAACCGTCGCCTAGTGGGCCGAACCGTCACCAGAACGCTGGGCGCTAATTAAAAGGCGTCATCATGGGGGTTGCAAAGTGTAACTTCTTCCGCTTTCCCTCCGGCCTTCTCAGCGGAGCTAATGACAGCTTCCGCTTCAGCATGGCATCGGTCACACCTGTAGTGGAATGTTTTGCTGTCTCGCCGTATGGTTCCCCCGCACCCGGCATGCCTGAGTACTTTTTCAGATTCTTCCATGACACCGTCCTTTCAATTCGATTCCCTAAGCTCAGCATATCCTGGGTGCCTAACACTGTGAAAAAAATTGATTCGAACTGTACGGGCGACCCTGTGTGGTCGCCCGCTGCAGAGTCCAGCGGATTATTCTTGGCTCCGTTTCGAAGTGCATGAACTGTGCAATTTGTTTGGCTAATCCGTCAGCTGTTGCGGCGGGCGGCCACCGAGAGAGGCGCTACAGCGCGTCTCTACGATTTGGTTGCCGCAGACAGCGGCGCTGTGTAGCATGTCGGTCCATTAACGATGAAACGGGCACTGCTGGCTTATACTCTCATTCTGTTCGCATTGTTGGGCGAAGCTTTGTTCACCAGCAGGATTCTTTCGCAAGCCGATGTCCTCCTTTGGGATCTGCCATGGTCCATCTACCGGCCACCCCACTTGCAGCGCCCTTCCAACGCACTGCTGACCGATCAGACGCAGCAGGGATACCCGAATCTGTTCTATTCGCGCGAGGCGATTCGCCGGGGAAGGATTCCACTGTGGAACCCGCATATTCTGGCTGGAATGACCTTCGTGGGCAACATGCAGTCGGCAATGTTTTTTCCACTCACCTGGATCGCGTATCTGCTGGCCCCCTTGGACGCAGTCGAGTGGATCTGCTTTTTCAAATTGCTGATTGCCGGTCTTGGCGCGTGGGCTTTTTGCTTTTACGCGCTCAGGACTTCGTGGCTGGGGTCGTTTGCTGCGGGAATGATCTTTATGCTCGGCAGCTTCAACACAGCCTGGCTCTTCTACCCCATCAGCACGGCCTCGGCATTAGTGCCCTGGACGCTGCTGGCCACATATTTTCTTTTCACGCGCGGCTGGTGGGTGGACTGTTTACTGCTGGCCGTCGCGCTTGCCCTGTTGCTGCTGGCGGGACACCCGGAAACCGCCTTTCACACTGCTGCCGGGTTGATTCTTTATGGAGCTTACCAGTTTTTTCGGAAAGACGCCCAGCCACGGCGAAAGAGAATAATAGTTTTGGGAATCGTTTCAATCCTTTTGAGCATTGCCCTTTCAGCCGTCCAGGTCTTCCCGTTTCTGGAGGCGCTCAGACACAGTCTGATGCGGGAAGAGCGCAGCTTGATGGCAGGCGGGTCTGCGCCCCTTGTCTCCGCCGTGATGTATCTGATGCCCAACTTTTACGGAAACCCGTCCGACGGATTTTATCGGGGACTGGGGAACTGGAATGAACACAATGGATTTGCGGGAGTGGTGACATTGTTCCTTGCTGCGGTGGCTGCCTTTTTCTGGAGAACGAGAACGGGTATTCTGGTGTGGATCATCGTTTGTCTCTGGTGCTTGTTGATGATCTTCGGCATACCTCCGATCTCCTGGATATTTTTTTATCTTCCTCTTTTTAAAACGGCTGCCAACGGGCGACTGATATTCCTTTACCAATTCGGCGTAGCGGTTCTGGCGGCCTGCGGTATCGATCTGCTGCGGCAGCGGCTCTCGGAGGCGGATTTTCAGAAAGTGCAGAGAGTCACCCTCTGGTCGGCGCTGTTTCTGATGCTGCTGCTGACCCCCGCTATCGCCGCCGGCATGGTAAATTTCTTCGCCAGAAGCGGTCCCGGATTGTCGATGCTGTTCTATTTCGCCCGCCAGATCTGTTTCTTTTATCTCACGCTGGGAGTCATTCTCTTTCTGATGCGCCCGGTTGCCCGCAGTCTCCAAAGCCGTGAGAGAGTGGTAAGGGTGCTGGTCGTGACCCTGTTTTGCGAATTGTTCTTTCTTTGTGCTTACCGATACAACCCTGTCATACCCAAAAGCTGGGCTTTCGGCCCGGAACCGGAGTGTGTGCGGTTCCTGCGGAGCCAGGCGCCGGAACGTTATACTTCTGTTGATGGCGGAATTCTGATCGAGAACGTCTCGCAAATTTATGGGATTTTCGATTCACGAGGTTACGATTTCCCGCCGCCGGATTCATTCACGCGCTTCTTCAGAGCTCTGGTGGATCCAAATCCCTTCAACAGCCAGTTCCAGCCAAATTGGACTCTCCCGGGAGCTGTCAACAGCGCCCGCATCGCCGGCATCCGATATTACCTGTCCGTCAATCAGCTAATGTACCCGGGTTTGCGGCTGGTCTACGACCGGGAGTTGAAAATATATGAAGATACCAGCGCCTTGCCTCGGAGCTACCTGACTGGGAACGTACGCAAATTCGCAAACTCCGAACACCTGCTTGCGGCCTTGAGAGCCGCCTCTTCGGACTCCTATCCGGCGTTCAACGAGAGGATCGAAATCAATTCCCCCGAGAAATCCGCCGCCCGCATCGTTCGCTATGACGCCGAATATGTGCGCATCGAGGCACAACCCCGGTATCCGGCTCTGCTGGTTCTGACCGATACGTTCTTTCCCGGTTGGAAGGCGATCGTGGATGGCAGAGAGACTGAAGTTATCCAGACCAATATGGCATTCCGGGGCATAGCGCTTCAGCCTGGGCGCCACGTCATTGAGTTCTTCTACCGTCCCTGGCCGTTCCATTTTGGCAAGTGGCTGTCCTCGGCCTCCTGGGCACTCACTTTGCTGGCGCTCTTGTTTGTGAAGGGAGCTAAGCACGTGAAGAAGGACCGTTAGGCTGGATTATTCACAAATCTTCGTGAAAGAACCTAACGCAAAGCCGGCCACATTGCCTATTTTTTAGCGTGACCCAGGCCGGGAAAAAAAGCTAGGATACATTTATGTCGGAAATGAGGAGGGACCCTAACAATTTTGTAAGATTGACCGGACCGCGCCAAACAGCGCCCGCTTTGGCCGCGGCGGCGCCCTTGAAAGACGATCCCACCAGCGAGATACGAGACCTCACCACGCTGTTAGAGGCAAGCCAGGCCCTTTCGGGTACGCTCAACCTAAGGGCCGCGCTTCACCGCGTGCTGGAAATTCTGGAACGGCACCATGGCGTGATACGAAGCGCGGTTACCTTGCTCCAGGACGACACAGGCGAGCTGCACATCGAGGCCTCCAATGGTTTGAGCGCCGACGGGCAGCGGGCCAGCTACAAGCTAGGCGAAGGGATTACCGGGCGCGTCGTGGAGAGCGGCAAACCGATCGCCGTGCCGCGAGTCAGCCGGGAGCCGATGTTTCTCAATCGCGCAGGCCAGCGCAAGGACCTGAACAAACACGAGCTGACTTTTATCTGTGTCCCCATCGGAATCAGCCGCAAGCCCCTGGGAGCCCTGGGTGTGGATCTGCGCTTCAAAAAGGATCGCGACTATGACCGTTCGCTGAAATTCTTTCGCATTGTCGCTTCCATGATTGCCCAGGCCATGAAGGTCCACGGTCTGGTGGACGCCGAAAGGCAGCGCCTTCTGGATGAAAACATCCACCTGCGCGAGGAGCTAAGAGAGCGTTACGACTTTTCAAATATCATCGGAAACAGCGGCCCCATGCGGCAAGTCTACGAGCAGGTGGCCCAAGTAGCGCAGACGAACACCACGGCGTTGATTCGCGGAGAATCCGGAACCGGCAAAGAACTGATCGCTCACGCTATTCACTACAACTCGCCCCGGGCAAAGAAGCCTTTCGTCAAGGTGAGTTGTGCGGCTTTGCCCGATACGCTGATCGAATCGGAATTGTTCGGCTATGAGAAGGGGGCATTCACCGGAGCGCAGAATCGTAAGAAAGGGCGCTTTGAGATTGCGGAGGGCGGAACGCTCTTTCTCGACGAAATCGGCGACCTCAACCTGTCCACTCAAGTCAAGTTGCTGCGCGTCTTGCAGGAGCGTGAGTTTGAACGGCTGGGCGGGGTGGAGCCCATCAAGGTCAACGTGAGGCTGATCGCCGCCACCAACAAGGACCTGGAAAAGGCCATCGCCGCCGAAACTTTCCGCGAAGACCTCTACTACCGGCTCAATGTCTTTACCATTTTCGTCCCGCCACTGAGGGAGCGCAAGCCGGACGTCATGCTGCTGGCCGACTATTTCCTGGAGAAATATTCGACCGAACATGGAAAGAACATCAAGCGTATCTCGACGCCGGCCATCGACATGCTGATGAGTTACCACTGGCCGGGGAATGTGCGGGAACTGGAGAATACCATCGAGCGAGCCGTGCTGGTGTGCGACGGAAATGTAGTCCACGGCCACCACCTGCCGCCCACGCTGCAAACGGCCGAAGCCTCCGGCACGGTGATGAGCGTGTCTTTGACGGAGGCCGTCGAGGCATATGAAAAAGATCTGATCCAGGATGCGCTCAAAACCACCCGCGGCAACCGATCCAAGGCTGCCAAACTACTCAGCTCAACCGAACGCATCATCAATTACAAGGTGAAAAAGCACGGTATCGACGCGCAGCGCTTTCGAAGCTAGGCCGGATTCATAAATTCGCCACCTGAATAAAAGCCGTCCACGATCACGTTCACGACCACGTCAATGTCCACGAATCACGTCCAACCGCCGTTATCTTATTTAGAATTATATTTCATCGGCGGTGGCGTGGGCGTGGGCGTTGACGTGGACGCGCACGTGGTCGTGATCGGCTTTTTGGTTTGGTTGCCGCCATTCCGCGCCAAGCCCTTATGGCGAACATTTGTAAATGGTACCGGTAGCGGGCTCGACCAAAAAGATGAGTTACAATTCTGTAGATTAGTTCCCGCAGGGATACAATTTTGTCTTTGCTTCAAGAGAGTCCCAGCCTCTGGCCGTGCACCCCAACTAATCCGCTAAATCCTTTAAACCGAGAACGATAACCACAATATGTAGGGGCGGCGCACGCCTCGCCTACTACTGGTACGCGTCTTGCATGAGCGTTTTCCGAGCCAATCTCTTATCCAATGATGGCTGGCAGATGAAATGCTGACAGATCTTGAAAGAATACTGGCGCGCGCCGGCGAGAAACTCGCTTCGGTTGAAGCTTCCCGGGAGCAAAAGAAGCAGACAGAGATCTTCAAGAAGTTTTTGAAGGTCGAAACCGAGCGGCTCCGAATTCGTCACCGCCTGGGACTGAGCGGCAAGGAAGTGGCCGGCGCCAGAAGCCACCTGGTCGACTTGATCACTTCCAAAGCTTTTCGGGCGGCCACCGCGGTCGCACCGGTTCAAGGGCGATTAAATCAGTGCGCTGTCGCCGCGCTGGGCGGGTATGGACGCCGGGAGTTGGCTCCATATTCAGACATCGACGTCCTGTTCCTTTACAGCCGCCGGCAGCCGCGCGCCTTTCGGCCGGTTGCCGAGCAAATCTTGTATCTGCTCTGGGATATCGGGCTTACCGTGGGTCACAGTTTTCGATCCGTGCGCGACTGCATTGCCATGGCGCAACAGGATCTGCATTCACGCAACGCCATGGGCGAGGCCCGATTGCTGGCGGGAAGCGAAGAGACCTTCCGGCAATTCGAAATCGAAATGGAGCAAAACATTTTCAGCCCCAAGCGCGAGCGCGAGGCCTTTCTAAAAGCGATGACACTGGAGATCGAAGAGCGCTACATCAGGTTCGGGGCATCCGTTTGCGTTCAGGAGCCCAATATTAAAGAGAGTGCCGGCGGGCTGCGGGACCTGCACAGCGTTCTCTGGATTGGGCGCGCTCTTTTCGGCTGCCACAACCTGGACGAACTGGCTGACAGAGGATTGGTTTCTGCTTCTGAAAGCGAAGCCGCGCTCGCCGCTTATGGCTTCCTGGCACGGATCCGAAATGAAGCGCATTTCGCAACCGGCCGCAAGACCGACCTGCTGACCCTGGAGTTGCAGCCTCTGATCGCTTCCAATCTCGGATATCAGCGCAAGAGAACATTCTTCGCCTCCGAGCTCTTCATGCGCGAATACTATAAGCGCGCGCATCACCTCCATCAATTCTGTAGAAGCTTTCTGCAACGGACTCTGGAGACCCGCTCACCAAACACCCGCTTCACACGTAAGCCCCGGGCCAAACAGACCGAATACGGTTTTGAGGCCAAGCAGGGCAAACTTTATGCGGGCACAGGATTAGATGACTTGCCCAACTCGCCCACACGGCTGCTGCAGGCCTTCTCTGTTGCTCAGAAAGAAGGGTTGGATTTGAGCGAGACTCTCAAACACTCGATCAGAAGCCACCTCTTTCGCGCCAATCGAAATTTTCGGGAAGCACCGGAAGCAAGCCGCGTCTTTCTAGAAATCCTGCAGCGCCCGGGTCGAGTCGCCGCCACATTGCGGCAAATGCACGAGCTGGGATTTTTGGGGAAATTTCTGCCCGAGTTTGCGCGCATTACCTTCTTAGTCCAGCACGACCACTACCATCAGTACACCATCGACGAACATACGCTGCGGGCGATAGAAGTCCTCGATCGCATCGCCATGGGCCACGACCCGAAGCTGGCGCGCTTTGGCAAAGTGTTCGGCGAACTGACCGAGCGCACTTCGCTCTACCTCGGCCTGCTGCTACACGACTGCGGCAAGGGACACGGAAGCGACCATGCTTCCAAGGCCGCCCGGCTTGCCCAGCGCCTTTGCCAGCGGCTCGGTCTCGATGAGCACACCACATCGCAGACGCTGTTTTTGGTCCGGCACCACTTACTGATGTCGCGCCTCTCTCAACGGCGTGATCTGTCCGAAGCCAGCCTGATCGAAAATTTCGTGGCTACTGTGGCAACACTGGAGCAGCTGGACATGCTGCTCCTTCTGACTTATGCCGACGCTTCCAGCGTGGGGCCGCATGGATGGAATCACTGGAAGGGGGAATTGCTTTGGGAACTGTACAGCCATGCCCGGTGCCGCCTTACGGGAAGCAAGCCCGTGAGGTGGGATCCGCACCGCACCGATCTGCTCAAACAACAAATTGTCAGGCAGTTGTTGCCCGAGTTCCTGCCTAACGATGTGGAAGGCCGTTTTGCCATGCGAAAGACTCAATGGTGGACCAATATCTTTGCCGAATTGCTGCCCGCCGAGGTGGAACGACACTTTGCCATGCTTCCCGAGCGATATCTGCGGGCCACCGAACAGGAGCAGATTGTCAGACACCTGCGATTGATTAAGGGAGTGGAAACGCAACCGCTAGTCACCGACTGGAAAAACATGAGCAGCGGCCATTGCTCCCGATTGATTGTGTGCACGCGCGACAGCGCAGGGCTTTTTGCGCGCCTGGCCGGTACGCTAACCGCCCACGGTATCAACATCCTGAGCGCTGATCTTTACACTCGTGAAGACGGCATCGTGATCGATACGTTCAAAGTCTGTGAGGTAGGCGTCCACCAATCCGTTCCGGAAGAGCGCTGGCCTGTCATCGCCGAAAGCCTGAAGGGGGCCATTGAGGGAAACTACGATGTGCCAGCCGCCGTGGAGAAATGGCTCGCCAGATCGACACGGCGCATTAAACGCCAGAGCGGCCGGCGCCCGATCCGGCCCAGCGTGTACTTCGATTCTGAAGCTTCCGCCACCAGCACCGTGATCGAGGTGAGAGCAGAAGACGAACCGGGTCTGGCCTACAAGATTGCGCACACGCTCGCCTCGCTCGGTCTCAATATTACCTTTGCCAAGATCGCTACCGAGAAGAGCCATGCGCTGGATATTTTTTATGCGACGCATGCATCCGGTCGCAAATTAGTGCCCGCCGAGTTACCGGCGGTTCAGTACACGCTGCTGGAAGGGCTGGGAGCGGAACCGGCGGTCATTATGGTACCCGAAGAGTCGCAGCGTGCCGTGTCGTTTAGTTAGTGCTCTCGGCCATCAGCCGTGTGGGGAATGTGGGGGAATGTGGGGTCAGGTCTTCAGAATTCAGTTTTTCTAGGTATTACTTTAGGGGAATCCTACAGCCTAAAAACTGAATTCTGAAGACCTGACCCCAGGTTGATGACCCGAGGTTGAGAGCTGAAAGCTGATAGCCGATAGTCACTGCCTTTAACACTTTTAGTCAAGGAGGGGTATGAGAAAGCTGGAAAGCATTATCAGGCCACACCTGCTGGATGCCGTAAAAAATGCCTTGCAGGAGGTAGGAGTCGTAGGGATGACCGTTACCGAGGTCAAGGGCTTCGGCCGGCAGAAGGGCCATACGGAGACCTATCGCGGCAGCGAGTATCGCGTCGATTTCCTGCCCAAGGTCAAGATCGAGATCGTGTTATCGGAAGAACTAGTCGATCCGGCAGTCGATGCAATACTGAAAACGGCAAAGACCGGAAAATTTGGAGACGGGAAAATCTTTATCACACCGGTGGAAGAGGTAATACGAATTCGCACCGGGGAACGTGCCGCGTACGCCCTCTGAAGACGCTGGCAAATCAGTGGACAAAAACAAAAAGGAGAAAATACAGATGACCAAAAGGAAACGTCTCGCTCTCAGCTTTGTAATTGGAGCCGTGCTGATGTTGGTGGGTTCAATGCTCCCGATACGCATTTCAGCTCAACAGCAGCCGGCTCCGCCCGCGCCGGCGGCTGCTCCAGCGCCGGCTCCGGCCGCCGCCACACCGGCGTCAGATCCCAACGGCGCTGCCACAGGCTTGGCTCGCGATGTGGCCGTCAAAGACCCCGCCAAGCCGGCACTGCTGGAAGTGATGGATACGGTCGGGCACAACCGCATCGCAATCAACATCGTATGGACCCTGATCACTGGCTTCCTGGTTATGTTCATGCAGGCAGGATTTGCTCTGGTGGAGACTGGATTCACCCGCGCCAAGAATGCCGCGCACACAATGTCGATGAACTTTATGGTTTACGCCATCGGGATGCTCGGCTATTGGATCTGCGGGTACGCCTTGCAGATGGGCGGCGTAGGAGGTGTGGCCGCGCTTGGAGGCACGCCGGCTCTCAACCACGAATTGACGCTGCACCTTTTTGGCAAGCCTTTCGGTTTATTGGGCCTGAAGGGGTTCTTCCTCAGTTGGGATGCCTATGACGTGGGCGTATTTGCGCTGTTCCTGTTCCAGATGGTGTTCATGGACACGGCCGCTACTATCCCAACGGGCGCAATGGCCGAGCGATGGAAGTTTTCGTCGTTTGTCATTTTCGGTTTCTTCATGTCCATGTTCGTTTATCCCATCTTCGCCAACTGGGTCTGGGGAAATGGATGGTTGGCCAATTTGGGAGCGAATTTTGGCCTAGGACACGGGCACGTGGATTTTGCCGGCTCCTCTGTGGTCCACATGGTCGGCGGTGTAGCTGCGCTGGCCGGCGCTATCGTGCTTGGCCCGCGCATCGGCAAATATACAAGAGACGGCAAGCCGGTTGCCATACCCGGCCACCACATCCCAATGGCCCTTCTCGGCACGTTCATTCTCGCCTTTGGTTGGTTTGGGTTTAACCCGGGCTCTACGCTGGCGGGCACGGATTTGCGCATCTCCGTCGTTGCTGTTAACACAATGATGGCTTCAGCAGCGGGCGCGTTTGCGGCCATGCTTTACGTATGGCTGAGATACGGCAAGCC
>DASXTB010000444.1:0-2046 GCA_036505615.1 Acidobacteriota bacterium | reverse complement strand
GCCCAGCCGTGCATGGGCTCGGTTTGTAATGTTCGAAGAATCAGGAGGTCGAGCGTACCTTGCAGAAGTGAAGATCGATCCATGATGTCGAGTGTCTACATCATCATGCACGACTTGTTGTCGAATGTCAACAGCAAACCGCCTCTACTGTCGCTAGTCTCCTGTCTCCGATAATTCTTTACAGCGGCGGACCTTGTCGAGGATAACGTCTGCAGAGGCTTTCCAAACAAATGGCGTGGGGTCGCCGTTCCAGGTTGCCAGCCACTTGTAGATAGCCTGCTCCAACTCTGCCGCGCTGTGGAACGTTCCGCGACGGATCATTCGTCCGGTGATTAGCGCAAAGAACCGTTCGACCTGATTCAACCAGGAACCGCTGGTTGGGGTGAAATGGAAGTGAAATCTCTTCCGCTTCTTCGGCTTTAGCCAGCGCTGCACCTTGGCGCTTTTGTGGGTGCAGTAGTTGTCCATGATGAGATGTACTTCTTGATCGGCCGGGAGTTGCCCTTCGAGATGATTCAGAAATTTTACGAACTCGCGGCTGCGATGGCGCTGCTGACAAGTGCCGATGACTTTGCCATTCAGGATATTGAAGGCGGCGAACAGAGTTGTGGTGCCATTGCGTTTGTAGTCGTGCGTCTGTCGTTCCGGCAGGCCGGGCCGTAAGGGGAGGATAGGCGCTGTGCGATCCAGAGCCTGAATTTGGCTCTTCTCGTCCACACACAATACCAGGGCGCGGTCGGGTGGGTTCAAGTAGAGGCCTACGACATCCCGCACCTTTTCTTCAAAGCGCGGATCGTTGGAGAGTTTGAATCGCTCCACGCGATGGGGTTGCACATCGTGGCGCTGCCAAACCCGGTGAACAATGGTCCGGGATATGCCCAGATCCTTGGCCAGCATTCGCACGCTCCAGTGCGTGCTGCCGTCGCCAGGACGGGTTTTCAAAGTGGTATCCAGGATCTTCTGCTCCAGTTCCGGCGTCAACACTTTGGCTCGACGCTTTCGCTTACGAATACCAGTGACGGCTGTTATCCCGTCCTTGACGAAGGCCTTGCGTAACGCCAAGATGGTTGGCCGAGACAGGCTTAACTGTTCCGCGATGGATTGGTTGGCGACGCCCTGGTGAGCGAGCAGCAGCAAGCGGCCACGCAGTGCCACCTTCTGAGGTGTATTGCCGTTGCGAACCAACGCTTCGAGTTCCGATTTCTGGCCGCCGCTCAGGACAAGCGCTGGGGCTGGACTGGGCATGTCCCAGTATAAAGCGATTGGGGATATCTGTAAATAATTATTTGAGACAGGACACTGGCTACGCGAACGGCGCCGCCCGCGTAGAGTCCGCCAGGCGTGTAGTACAATCGGCGAAGCGTCATCCCGCTATCGGGGGAAACGATGCCCACGATGCCAACGACGATGGTGAAGAGAGCGACGAGCAACGCGGCAATTCTCATGACTTTCCCGCCGCTAGGCATGGCTCATTCTCGCACAGTCAACGGCGGCTGGCCCAGAATCCGACGCACAAGAGATTTCAAACTGACCCACTACCGGAAATAGTGCTGCCTTTGCCGTAACGCAGACTGAGCGAGGGCATGATGAAGAGATTGAGCAGCGTCGAAGTCAGCAATCCCCCGAGAATGTCGGCGCCACCGAAGCCGACCAGCGAGCCCAGCGACAGAACTCCTCCGGTCAGCCACGCAGGATTCCGATCAGCGCCAAAGCCGAGAGGCCCAACAATCGTTTCTGACTCGCCTGCCGAGCCGCATATTCGCCGAGCAGTTCCGGATGATACCCCGGGGGGAAATTGATGGTTGAAGTATACGCCGCCGGGCGGCCATGTAAGTGTCACCGTCCGGGAGGAAGGCTCGGAGCTGGCCCTTGAGGTGTCGGACAGCGGTTGCGGCATTCCAAGCGCTTCCCTGCCCCACATTTTCGACCGGTTCTACCGCGTGGACTCGTCGCGTGACCGGCGGTCCGGCGGCTACGGGCTCGGTCTTGCCATCGCGCAGCAGATCGCTCATTTTCACGATACGACGATCGAAGTGGCAAGTCAGG
>DASXTB010000443.1:0-21358 GCA_036505615.1 Acidobacteriota bacterium | reverse complement strand
AGCTTCCCTTTAAAAAGAAGCTTTTCAGTTCGCAGGTCGAGGTGTCTGTTGGGTGCAGAAGTGGTCAGGCAAATTTACAAAAATTGTGCTTGACTCCAAAGTCGTTCTTATAGAGGCCGTCTCTCCGCTCCCAAAAAGGTCGAGGGGCAGTGCGAGGCGGCGCTTAGCCACCAGAAGCGGGGATGACGCGCCGGACTATCCAAATAGATAGCCCAGCCACCGGATCGGATAGTCTTTCAATTGCCGTTTTGCCTCCAATCCTTCCTCAATAAAAATCAGCCCTTACTCTTATCCCAACTGTAATCAAGCAAATCGGGACTAACCCTCGGCCTCCCGGCCGTTACTCCTATTCCTTTGGCATTGACATTGCTAAGTATCCGCGCAGATGGCGCACAAAGGCAGGACACCGAAGGCCGATTGTTTACCGCGCCATCGAGGAAAGGATACCAATCATGTTTCTATACGACGCTGGTGGAATTCTGGTTTTGATTCTGACAGGAACGTTCTTCCTGTTTCTGCCCCTGGCCACAGGCGCTTTAGCAGCCTGGATGCTGGATTCGATCAAGTCAGTGGTGTGGGCGAATCGGCCGGTCGCCGAAGCACAGCCCTCACAAAGTGAAAATGCGCCTCGCGCGCAGAAAATAACGTGGTGAAGCCGTCGGTCGCAAGACCGATCCACGGTAGCGGCGGACAGGGCAATCGCCCGGCTTCAACGGTTGCCCGCAAACACCTAAGGAGGTCTTATGAAGGCACAGAGTTTCAAAGTTAGCGCGGCATTGGCAATTGTTGTTCTGCTGGCTGTAGCGTTCGTGTCTGCTCAGACTGCGACAAAAGCAACGATCCCGTTCCAGTTCAAAGCAGGCAGCTCGACATTTCCAGCCGGAGAATATACGGTCGATCGAATCGCGCTGGGCAATAGTTTGTTGATGATCCAGAGCGCGGATTGCGATCGGAGCGCGGTTGTCCTGACCATCGCCGTTAGCGGCAATCCGGACAAATCCAGACTGGTCTTCCATCGCTACGGTGACCAGTACTTTCTCTCTCAGATTTGGAAGGCCGGCAGTGACGGCGGACGTGAGTTACTGAAGTCCCGCGCCGAGCGCGAGTTGGAAAAGAGCATGCGAGAGCGAGCGACTGTGGTCATTTTCACCGATCGGTCTCTGGATGCTGAAACCGCCCGCTGAATTAGTCGGAAGCTCCACCCCTAGCGGGCCGAAAGGGCAACCCGAAGCCACACCCACCTTCGGGTTGCCGTCGCATTTACAAAGTGGGGCTTTGCAATGGACGGAGATTCAAGTGTGGGATCTTGAAAATATGAGTCTAAGCTGGTGGGCCTTTGACCGTTGTGTCCTCCGTGTCCTTTGTGGTGAAATCTCCTTGTCCTCCACAAAGCACACAACGGACACAACGACGTAAAAAGCTTCGAGATTCAAGTTGGTAAAGCCCGTCATTCGTCATCCGAAATTCCTCGTTCGAAATCCTTCACTGGCGGTTCAGCCTTCTACCTTCCGGGACGGGTTCCGGTTTGACAAACCTTACCGAGTCGGTGAGCTGGATAGTCACAGAGTCACCGTGGGTGCAGCGCCACATCCTGGCCTCGCTTGAAGAGGCCGATGACGCCACCGGCAGCGGCGCCCACCATGCCGCCAACGCCGGCCCCCTTCAGGCCTCCATGAATTCCACCCACTACCGCCCCCGTTACCGCACCCCCGGTGGCGCCTGAAGCTACTTCCTTGCTCTGGCTGCCATCGGCAACCAGCGTCCCCTCGGTTTGCGACACTCCTTTAGTAGAGTAGTTTTCGGCGGACTGCAACACGGCTCTGATTTCACGAGTGATTCCGTTGGGAAGGATGACCTTGTCAAACGTAAGCTGGAGCTGGGCCTTGCCCTTAAGATAGCCGGGCTTCTTGCTGTTATCTACGTGCCCGATAATAGTGGTTCCAACCGGAATGATGATTTTGTCGTCGACAGTAACCGGAACCGCCACTTGTCCGTAAAAGCTGTCGCCCGATGACGCTGCCCGCGTGCTCAGAGAGCGCTGGAGCGTGACAAAGATTTCACTCTTGGCCGGAATGACCACAGAATCAATATCCTGCCCAAAGAGCGGCGTGATTGCCCAAAAGAGTATCCAAGGTATTTTTTTCATATTTTTCCCCTCCAGAATTAGATTATCAAAGCGGGTTAAGAGTTCAGGCAAATTTTTTCTCTTGCCCGTTGTCCGTGGTGAGTTGTCAGTTGCCGGGGCCACCTCGATTGCATCGAGCCAGCTTTCTGACGCGTGAAACCCCCCGTAGCTCCCACCGTAGATGCCGACGCGAGCCGGGTCAATGTGATATCTGTCGATGAGAAGACGAACCGCGTCAACTTGATCATCCAGATCCCTGCCCCCCATGTAGCGATAAATAGCGGTCCTCCAGTCTCTGCCGTAACCCGCACTGCCGCGATAGTCCACGTCCATAACCGTGTATCCGTGCGTCATCAGGAAGTTGTGAAACATGTATTCGTGAGAGTACATGCTCCACCAGCGATGCGCGTTTTGGAGGTATCCAGCCCCGTGGACAAACAGCACGGCAGCGCCATTAGCCCGTTGTGGCAGCTAGAGCCGCGCATAAACAAGGGCACCGTCCCGCGCCGAGAAGGTGATCACCTCGGGTACGGCCCAAGAGTAAGTGAAAAACTCGGCCAGCGGAGAAGTGGTGATCTGCTTGCGGGGGTGTTCACCTGTGTCCTTGTTGTCCTGGACGTACAATTCGGGCGGTTTGTTTATGTAGGAATAAACTACCGCCAGCTTCTGGTCATCCGGGCTAACTTCGGCGCGATTGTTTCCGGCGCTGAAGGTCAGACGCTGTTTGTGCTTTCCTTCTAAATCGAGACTGTAAAGGTGGCGTTCACCCGGATGAGCTTCGTTGCTGGTGAAGTAAATGTGTTTCTTATCGAGTGAGAGCTGCGGATCAGAAACTTCGAATTTTCCTTCGGTCAGCGGCGTAATCTGTCGCGTGACCACATTTGTTTTGTACAGCTGCCCGTACCCGGTCTTCTCAGAAAGGAAATAAATCGATTGGTTGTCGGGCATCCAACCGTAAGACATTGAGAGAGGTCCGATCCAGGCATCGTCATGCAGTACATCCATCTCGGTGAGAGCGCCGCTCTCCGGATCTACAAGGTAAATCCAGCGAGTTTTGTTGTCCGTCGACTCGGCCAGTGTGGCCAGGTACTTTCCGTCTTCAGACCAACGGGGGTTGAAGAACCGACGTAGGGACACGGGGACACGGGGACGCGGCGACGCCTCGTCCTTTTTCCTCGCGTCTCCGCGCCTCGGTATCTCCGTGTCGTCTTTCTGCTCCGCGTCTCCGCGTCTCCCTGTCTCCGCCTCCTCTTTTCTCGCCGCGTCCCCATGTCCTCGCGTCTCCGCGTCAGTCACAGCCAGCTTCTGAGTATCCTCATTCTTTCCGCCCGCCCAAACAATCTTCTGGGTCTTTACATGGTAGATGCCCATCTTGTTTTGAACCGGGGCGTCTCCAACCTTGGTCCGGCCCGGGATATCTTCCGTGTAGCCTGTCTTGGTGACGAAACTAGGCACGACAGTTGACCGAGCTTCCGCCGGAGGCTCAAGCAGCGTGAACGATACATAGGACTCACCGGGCGAAAGCGCCAGATTCTGCACCGATTGCTTTGCCTGAAGGTAGAGAGGTTTTTCTTCCGGCTTCTCCCTCTTGCTCTTTTCTTCTCTCTCGGTCTGCTTGCGGATCACGTCAAAGAGTTCCTTCTGCTGCTCTTGCAGAAACTTTTGGCCGTCGGTCAGGCGGGGCTCTTTGGGTTCCGGTCCGCTGCGGATATCGGTAATTTGAGCAATCGTCGCGTTGCTCAAGTCGAGCAGAAAAAGATTGTTATCGCGCGTGAAGGTGATGCTCTTGCCGTCGGGCGTGAATCGCGGATTGGATTCGACGTCCCGCGTCTTGGTCAACTGCGTGACCCTCCCTTGGGCAGGGGTCAGGTCTTCAGTTTTCAGATCTGAATTCTGAAGACCTGACCCCGTATGGGCGCGCCACAAAAAAATGTCACCGTCTCGCGCGAAGACTTGAAGTGTTCGATCGCGGTTGACATCTCCGCCGGCTGGGGGAACCTGCCGCGCTTCGTCCTTGCTTAACTTTCGAAGGTTGTCTCCGTCGCGCGAAACCTCGTAGGTAGAGGATTCATCTTCGCCCGCTTTTTTCCACTCAAAGTAAATCATTTGGCTATCCGGAGACCAGCGCACGGCTGTGGGCGCTTCGCCAGTGAGATCCGGGCCGCGCATGATGCTGTCAATGGTGAGTTGAAGCTTTTGAGGTTTGTCTTGCGGGGCAGCCTTCGCCTTGAAAGAACCGGAACTGCCTGTTTGAAAGACTGCCAGGGTTAGAAGGCAAAATCCGATTAGTGAGATAAGGATTCTCGATTTCGACATAACTTCTCCAGTTGTTTTCAAAGTCTCAAAGTCTCGTGTCGTGTCGCTTCTTCGGGGCTGATGCTGTAGTGTTCCTAAACCCCATGAGAACTTGTGAAAAAGTCAAAACCGCGCCCTCAGAACGTGTGAAGAAATTGATTTCATCTGTACGGGCGACCCTGTGTGGTCGCCCGCTGCAGAATCCAGCAGGTTCTCGGCTCCGTTCCAAGTGCATCCGCGGGAACTGTGCGATCTGTTTAGCTAATCCGTCAGTTGTTGCGGCGGGCGGCCACACAGGGCCCGCCCGTACGATCAGACGGATTTTTTCACAACTTGTCAGGGCGCGGGGAGAATGTTTGTTAACGCCTCGGCGCCTACAAAATGCCCTGAACCAACAGCAACTTAGAAAAATTTCGGTGAATCTCGCTAGATTCTCCGTGCGCGCCCTAACGGGCGCGGTTCTGACTTTTCTCCGATTCGAAATCCGGCCTAGTTTAGAATCTCGCTTAGCGAATGTCGATAAATGAAGTCTTACGAGGTGAATGTCATGAACACGAAAGTACGAACCCTTCATCGGTATGCCTTGCTGCCAATTGGGATATCCCTCCTTACATCCGCCTGGACTACGCAGTCAATCGCACAGCGGGAACAGCGAATGCCTAAGGTGATTGTTACCCCTAATTATCCTGAGTTAGCTCGTAGGGCCAGGGTGTGGGGTGAAGTCAAATGCCGTATTTTGATCGATGAACATGGAAAGGTGGAAAAGTGCACTGAAGTTATTGGCCACCCTCTTTTGCGAGATGCCGCCAAGAAGGTTGTGAGCGAGTGGTCTTTCTCACCGGGAATGAAGAGCGAGACTACAATCCAGTTTCGTTTCGATTTCGTTAACTGGGCCCAGGAGTGCGGCAATACACAGGCGAAGATAGAGCTTCCCGACAAGGTTTACATTTACACCACCTACGTCCCCCTCCAAACTTCTTTTCAGCCGCCTCAATGACTAACCGCTGATCGGCCACTTGCAAATATGTTAAGGCTCACGAAGAGAATCGGATCAGTGCTCACAGCATTCGTCCTCTTTTGCTCTTCTATGCTAGGTGCCGAAGCTCCCTTCTTCCCGGTTTCTGTCTGGTATGCCGGCGGCAAGGCGCGCGCTCCGATGCTGGAGCCGGTGACGCTCGAGTCACGGCAGGTGTGGCGCGAGGATCTGCGAAAGATAAAGAATCTCGGATTCAACACCGTTCGCTGCTGGATTGAATGGACTTCGTGTGAGCCGCGCCCGGGAGAATTCCACTTCGAGCAGATGGAATTGATTTTAGATCTGGCGCAGGAAGTGGGGCTAAAAGTATTGGTGCAGGTTTACGTCGACTCAGCCCCTGACTGGGTGGGCGAGAAGTTTCCGGACGGTCTGTTTGTGGCGCAAAATGGGGCGGCCATCCCTTCCCAGGCAGCGCCCGGATACTGCTTCGATCATGCCGGTGTGAGGAAGGCGGTGCTCGATTTTTATCAGGAAGCAACCCGCCGCGCCCGCAAGAGTCCATCGTTTTACGGATGGGATTTGTGGAGCGAGCCGCATGTAATCAACTGGGCAATCATCGAATACATACCCAACGCTACTTTCTGCTACTGTCCGCACACCCTGAACCGGTTCCGCAAGTGGCTGCAGGACAAGTACCGGACCCTGGACCATCTCAATCGCGCCTGGTATCGAACGTTTCGAGACTGGAACCAGGTCGAACCGCCTCGCTTCGGGACCATTCTCTCCTACACCGACTACATCGACTGGCGTTTATTCATCACCGAGAAGCTGGCCGAGGATCTCAAGATGCGTCATCAGGCGGTCAAGCAGATAGATCCCGAACATGTAACCACTAGCCATTCTGCCGTGCCGTCGGTATTCACCAATCCCGCGGCAGGCGACGGCACGCCTGATGATTTCCTGATGAATTTCTCTGTCGATTACTGGGGAACCAGCTTCTATCCGAAGCACTCCTTCCCTTCCAGTCACTGGTCTCTGGCAAGGAGGGCGTTGGCCATGGATTTCGTCCGCGCAGTCACCGGAGAGAAAGGGTTCTACGTTGGCGAGCTCCAGGGTGGATTTGGTACCCGAGGCGTAGTAGTGGGAGAAGAGATCACGGCGCAGGACCTGGCTCTCTATACCTGGGGGATGGTGGCCCGCGGCGCGCGTGCCATCAATTTCTACGCTTTTTATCCGATGAGCTCAGGCTACGAATCCGGCGGATATGGCCTGATCAATCTGGATGGATCGCTGACGGAAAGAAGCCGGAAAGCGGGTGAGATCGCCAAAGTGATAGCGGCCAATGCGGATTTAATTCTGCAGTCACGCCCGCAGCGAGCTGAGGCGGCAATTTTGTTTAATCGCCTGGCGACGCTTGTGGGCGGGGAGCAAAACTCAGGCAACCGTGGCGCGTTGCGCGATTCCACCGCCGGCTACCATCGGATGTTTTTTGAGCGCAACATCCCGCTTGATTTTCTCAGCGCCGGCATTGTCAGGCCGGAGCAGTTGTCGGCATATAAATTGATCATCCTACCGTATCCCATACTGTTGACCGAACATATGGCGGGGATGTTGGAGCAGTATGTGAGCCGGGGCGGACACCTGTTTGTCGAAGCCCGCGCTGGATGGAACGACGAACGTGGTTACGCGCAGCCGGTCATTCCGGGTTTTCAGTGGCACAAGTTGTTTGGCGTGCGCGAAAAGTCCGTCACTCCGCGCGCGGAATTTCCGTTGCGCTGGGGGAAAACGAGCTTTTCAGCCGCGGCTCTGGAAGAGCGGTTTGAAATCCTGGACAAAAGCGCAGAGCCACTTGCTTTTTTCGAGGACGGCTCGCCGGCGGCTTTTGAGCGCAAGCACGGCAAAGGCAGCGCCATTGTCCTGGGAGGATTCGCCGGCCTGCTCAATGAGGCCAAGCCTGTTTCCAATCATCCACTGGGAGACATTCTGGCCAGATGGGCCGGTTTGACGCTTCCCGACTTAAAGTTTTCGGCGCCGGTTGAGTTCAGGCAATTATCTGCCGCGGCGGGGAAGCTGATCCTTTTGTTCAACCATGGCAAAGAGCCTGTGACGGTGGACGCGGGTATCGAGCTGGAAAAACCTGCAGCGAGAATTCGCGATCTGATAGTCGATCGCTCCATGGACCAGAAGGAATCAACGCGCAAGTTGCGGCTGAGGGTCGAAATCCCGCCCCAAAGCGTGCGAGTGTATCGAGTTGATTATTAGAACCGAAGTGAACTGGCCGCGGATGCACGCGGATTCTGGCGTATGGATGAGACTATGCGCCGGCAACGTTCAAGCAAAAAATCGGCGTGAATCCGCGTTCATCTGCGGCCAGTTCACTCGGGAGACTTATGAATAAACAAATAGACACCCTCTCCCAGAAAGAAATCGAGGCGGAGATTCGCCTGGGGGGCGGCAGGAAGAACATCGAAAAGCAGCATCAAAAGGGAAGACTGACCGCTCGCGAGCGGATTGAAAAGCTGATTGATCCCGGCAGCCGTTTCTTTGAGCTGGGTCTGTGGGCTGCCTTTGATATGTATCGCGAGTGGGGAAGCGCTCCGGCGGCCGGGATTGTCTGCGGTGTGGGGCGCGTCTCGGGAGCGCGTCACATGATTATCGCCAACGATGCCACCGTCAAAGCAGGATCTTTCTTCCCCATGACGGTCAAGAAGCTGCTGCGTGCGCAGCACATTGCATTGGCGGCGAATCTGCCTCTCATTTACCTGGTAGATTCGGCGGGCGTATTCCTGCCCCTGCAAGATGAAGTCTTTCCCGACGAAGATGATTTTGGGAGAATCTTCCGCAATAACGCCGTCATCAGCGCCGCCGGCATTCCTCAAACCGCCGCCATCATGGGTTCGTGCGTCGCCGGCGGAGCCTACTTGCCCGTGATGTGCGATCGTTTATTAATGACCGAAGGGAGCGGCCTCTACATTGCGGGGCCCTCGCTGGTGAAGGCCGCCATCGGCCAGGACATCGAGAGCGAAGACCTGGGCGGCGCCAAACTGCACGCCTTGTTGAGCGGTACCGTCGATTTCAGGGAAGAGGGTGATCTAAGCTGCTTAAATCGGCTCAGGCAACTGGCTGTCAACTCCCACCGGGTGAAGACGCCTTTCTCGGCGCGGTCGGATCTGAAAACTTTGGCCGACATCGATTCGTCGGAGGAACTGTACGGGCAGTTCCACTGCCGCGTGGGACAAGCCCAAGGAGCCGTGATTCTGATGGAACCCGGCTTTTCGGGTGAATTTGCAGCCGCCTCAGCGCGGCAGTTCCTGGAGGACGCACGCCATCAGAAAGACGTGGTCATGGTGCTGTCTAACTGTGTCGAATTCTCCGCAGATGATGCCGCTGCTTTTGCCATGTTTGGATTTGAATGCAGGCAATCCGGCCCGCCGGTGGTCTTCTTAATGCAGCATTGTGAAAGCGTGGCGATCCGACACTGGTGCCGATCCTTCGCGCCCACGCTGGTGCTCGCCCCATTTGCCCAGAATTCGCTGGAGGCCGCTGCCCGCCTCTGGATCGATCTGCTCTATGATCCGGAGGAGCTTCCCCAGATCCTGGAGGAAGCGATATTTACCCTGCGAGAGAATATCTGGAGATCCTCTTGATTGCGGAATGTCCGATTGCGGAATGCGGAATATCCGATTGCGGATTGCGGAATGCGGATTGCGGAATGTCCCATTGCGGAATGCGGAATGCGGATTGCGGAATGAAAGTAGTTGAATCCTTGGATTGGCCCATGCTTTCAAAATTGTGGTCGGGAGCCATCCGCAATCGTCAATCCGCAATCGGCCACCTCCAATCCGCAACCCGAATCCCGCAACCCGCAGTCCCCGATCCTGAAGCGTCAATCCTCAATCCTCAGTCCTCAATCAGCGTTCCAAAAGTCGTGCTGGTTGAGACCCCGCGCGATGCGTTTCAGGGAATTCGCGATTTGATTCCGACAGCGGAAAAAATTGCGCACATAACCAGGCTCATAGACGCTGGTTGTCGCTGCATCGACTTTGGAAGTTTTGTGTCTCCAAAAGCAGTGCCGCAGATGCGGGATAGTGAAGCTGTGCTGGAAGCCATAGGCCGCCATCCGAGCCTGACTCTGATTGCCATTATTGCCAACCAGCGTGGTCTTGACCGGGCGATAGCGACCGGAAAAGTCGATGCTGTGGGATTCCCCTTTTCCATTTCCGATACTTTTCAGATGCGCAACACCCACAAGTCCATTGAAGAAACTTGGCCGATAGTGGAAGACCTGGCGCGCTGCTCGGAATCTCAAAGGATCGCCTTTATTCTCTATCTGTCTATGGCGTTCGGTAATCCTTACGGGGATTCCTGGAGCGCGCGGGCGGTCATTGACTTTGTGCGCCGCCTCGATGATCTTGGCGTGCGCGTTGTTTCACTCGCCGATACGACAGCGGAAGCAAATCCGGCTCAGATCAGCGAGCTGGCTGGTCGGTGCCGCTCGGAGTTCCCGGACCTGGAACTGGGGATTCACCTGCACAGTGATGCGTCGGGCTGGCCGGCAAAGCTGACTGCTGCACTCGAGTGCGGCATTCAACGCGTGGACAGCGCGGTAGCGGGCATGGGCGGATGCCCGTTTGCCCGGAAAGAGCTGGTGGGCAATATCCCCACCGAGGGAGTGGTGGATCTGCTGGAATCACGTGGCATCCCAACCGGGATTGATCGCGTAAAGCTGCTCTCTTGTGTCGAGAGCGCACGCCACATTATGGAGCTGTATGGAACCGCCTCCTGCTGAAAAGGTACTGTTTCAAATAGAAGCCCCGGTTGCTCTTGTGACGATGAATGATCCGGCGATTCGCAATGCCCTGTCACCGGAAATGGTGGCCTCTCTGCACGCGGCGCTCGACCGGGTGGAGAAGGAGCCGCAACTGGAAGTGGTAATCTTGACCGGCCAGGGAAAGGCCTTCTCTGCCGGGGTAGATTTGAACGTGCTGCGCCGCATGACGAGTCATTCGGTGGAGCAGGCGCGCCAGGACTCACGGCGCCTGCGGGATCTCTTCGAGCGGATTTATTTATTTCCCCGCCCCGTAATCGCAGCAGTCAACGGCGCTGCCGTCGCGGGAGGCTGCGGCCTGATGAGCGTGTGCGACCTGGCGCTGGCAGCGCCGGAGGCAAAGTTTTCGTATTCGGAAGTCAAAGTAGGTTTCATTCCCGCCATCGTCACGGTATTTCTGCTGCGCCAGGTGGGAGAAAAAATTGCCAAGGAATTACTCTTTACAGGGAAGATGATTGATGCGGAGCAAGCGCTCCACTATCAATTGATCAATGAAGTTGTCCCGGCCGAGAGCCTGCTGGGGCGCGCACGCGAACTAGCCGTGGAAATTGCTGCCAATTCTCCGGAAGGAGTGAGACTCACCAAGGAATTGTTAGCGCGGCTGCAGGGAGTGGAGTTGTTTGAGGCGCTTGACTCTGCTGTAAATCTGAATTCCCTGGTGCGAACCACCGAGAATTTCCGAGAGGGCGTTGCGGCCTTTCTAGAGAAGAGGAAGCCCAAGTGGAAGTAGAGAATGTCGAATGTCGAATTTCGAATGCCGAATGACGACCAAGGAACCGGGGGCCTCCATCAGGCTTAATCTCCCGTCCAGTTTTCCCACTTCAGCATTCGACATTCGGTATTCGAAATTCGTCATTCGTCATTCGAAATTCGAAATTCGGCATTCGTCATTCGACGACCCCGACTAGCGACTCCACCGTCTTGAGGAATTGTTCCCGATTCAGCATCTGCGTCTCACCGTTTTCCTTGATTACAAATTCATTGGCTGTGCGAAGTAAGGTCGTGGGGTTGGGACGTCCAATCATTTCTCCGGCCGGATTGAAACTGCTATAGGCACGCGGATTGATAAAACCATCAGCGTCAACATCGATATAGCCGATTTCGCGATTCCCCACGCGCAAGGTACATCCTCGAAGGGCGCAGAAAGTTTTCAGGTGCGAAATAGTCAGCTTCATTCGTTTGCTGTTCCGAACATGGACTTTTCAATTTTCCGGGCGGTGATTTCCGGCAACCGCAAAACGTAGTACGAAAAAAATTCAGATAAGTATCACGAATTCGTTCAATTTGGCAATATTCCAAGGCGCGGGGTAGTGCTCTAGTTTGTTACAGCACTACCAGGCGGGCAAGATTTTGAAACTTCAGCTATCTATCGCCGTCTAAGCGTATTAGGAGCCATCAATAACAGAGCACTGATGCGCAAACAGGGCGGAAGTCTCGCTTTTTCAATAGTCTGCTGCCCCTCGGCGTCGGGTGACCTGATGCGGCTGCCAAAAATCGGAGTCTTATGAATACAGTTCGAGAATTTACACAGCCAATACCTATTTTTCAGACTTTTCACGAGTTGGAATATGCCGGTAAGCCGAGCGCCAAATTGCGCTTGGGCGGTTCCATGTTTATACACGGAACAATCCTGGCGGCCATTATTGCTTTCTATTATTTCAACATCGCGTCTTTGACTTCGGTCGATGATTTGAGCCCGTTGACTTGGGTGGCGCCCTTGCATCCGGCCTCCATGACCCTGCCGGGACCCACTCGCGGCGGAGGCGGAGGCGGAGGCGGAAAGCACGAGAAGAAGCCGGTAAGTAAAGGAGATATTCCTCCAGCGGTGAAAAAACAGATGGTCGCGCCGGAAGTGAAAAAGCCGGATCTGAAGGATCTGCACATGAAGTTGGAGGTGGCGCAGAACATCCAGGCGCCCATTCAGTTTCCCAAACACATGATGGGAGCGTACGGAGATATCATGGCGCCTCCCGCGCCTCCGTCCAACGGGACGGGGAACGGCGGAGGGATTGGCGCTGGCACAGGTACGGGCGTCGGCTCCGGCCATGGCCCTGGTGTGGGACCGGGCGGTGGCGGCGGCTTTGGCGGGGGTGAGGGTGGTGGAGTGGGTAACGGCGTCGGCCCTTACGTCGGCGGCACAGGTGGAGTAGTCGATCCTGTCCTGATTCGACAGACAATCCCGCATTACACCGACGAAGCGATCAGGGCGAAAGTTCAAGGTGTGGTTGTTCTCCAGGGAATTATCCGCCGAGATGGCAGGGTGGATCAGCCAAGAGTCGTTCGCTCGCTCGGCTATGGTCTGGATCAGGAAGCGATCCGCTGCGTAATCAACGAGTGGAAATTCAGACCCGGCTCGCTCAATGGCCGTGCCGTGGACGTCTACGCAACCATCGAGATCACATTTACGCTCCGCTAAGACGGGCAAAAAAATGTAGCGCCGGCCTTTCGGGCGGCATGCTGGAGCCTTCGCTTCTAGCCTGCTGGCCGGCTGGAAGCCGGCAGGACAATACTTGGAGTATAGAAAATGAGATTGAGAGTTTTTCCTTTCCTTGGCTTGGCTGCAAGTTCATTGCTGTGGGCACAGGGAGATTTTCAGAAGGGCATTCTCTATTACAAAAATGGAGACTGCCAGAAGGCGATTGTGGAGTTTGAGGCAATCGTGAAGGCGAATCCTAAGTATGAAGACGGCTTCCGTCTTCTAGGGGACTGTTACTCGCGGCTTGGGAAAAACGACCTGGCCGTTGACCGTTTCAGCCAGGCATTGAAGTTAAGAAGTGACTTTTTTCCCACCTACTACGGCTTGGCCATGGCTTATTACAACATGGGAAAATTCGCCGACGCGGCTGCGACGCTGCAAAGGGGAGAGCGCTACCTCGGAAACTTCGATAAATACGACTTTTATCACCTGCGAGGCTCTGCTTTTTTCAATGCAGGAAAGTATCCGGAAGCGATCAACGACTTCAATCAGGCAATTCGAATTCGCTCCTCTAAGGAAGACTACCTGGCGCTGGGACAGGCTTACCGCCAGAGCGGCAATATTGCAGATTCCCAAAATGCATTCCGCAAGGTGTTGGAACTGGACGCCACAAATGCGGTTGCCCAACAGGCACTCAACGAGTACGACTTGAAGCACGCCACCGAATTGATAGACCAGAAAAAGTTTGATGAAGCCATCGGCCTCTTGTCCGACTATACCAAGAAGAATTCGGCCCAAGGGGTGGGCTTCTACGCCCTTGGGATGGCCTACCTCTACACCGATCGCTTTGCGGAAGCCGAGCAGGCGCTGTTGAACGCCACTCGGTTGTTGCCCGCGGCTTCCTATTTTGACTCGCTCGGCTATGTTCAGGAGCAGCAAAAGAAATACGAGGAAGCACTTGCCTCTTACAAGCGGGCGGTACAACTGGGGAGCACTGATGCTTCGAAGAGCATTCGTCGTGTCCGCGAGCTCCTAGCCCAGAAGAAGGCCAGCGCGGCATTGCAGCCAAAGCGATAGAGGTTCTTGCTCCGGGCTGCAGGCGGGCGTGTCCGCGAAGCGGACCAGGCTGTCCCTCCGGGACAGCTAAGCCCACCGGAGGCGAGCTAGGCGCCGCGAAGCGGCGCTCTGTCCGCGAAGCGGACCAATAACAGTAGCCGGGGGTGCCTAGGCGCGGAGCGCCAGGCACCCCCGGTCAGCGATTCCCCACACGGAATCAGGCCGCGCAAGCGGTCCCATTTTTTCCTTTATTTTTCCTTCATTCTTTCTTCCTTTCTTCGTAAATTCCCCCAGGCAGCCCGGTTGTGTAGTTGACAACGAGGCTTGCTCAATGGCACAAACTTTAACCCGACTGCTGACCCACATCTAGAGTCGGTGCGCCGCTATATCGCTCGCCACAAGCAACATCATAAGAGGATGTCCTTTCAGCAGCAGCTGCTGCAGCTACTCAATAAACACCGGGCGCAGTATGACGAGCGTTATCTTTGGGATTGAGGCGTCCACGACTGCCGAACCTGATGGGACCGCTTGCGCGGTCCCGGCGATATTGGGGATTGGTTACCGGGGGTGCCTGGCGCTTCGCGCTTCGGCACCCCCGGCTACTTCTATTGGTCCGCTTCGCGGACGCCCCGGTTTGCAGCGCACTGCCGCAGAAAACGTAGTTTCTACATTTTAGGCCATTGTGGACTCGGTCCGCATTGGCTGTGCCGTCCGTCTCTCCGCCCCCAAAGCGAACGCTTTTTACTAGGTCTTCCTCGGAACCGCCAGTGTCCCGGTCACAGAATTTTTGTCCACTCGAGTTATCACCAGCTCAAAGGGCCGGCGGTACCCTTCGCCGTAAAAATAAATCGGTTCGTTTAAAGCTCGATTCTTTTTAGACAGTACCTTGCCGCCCAGGATAATTTGCAAACTGAACTCGGAGCTTCTCTCTGACGTCTTGCTGAGGCGGAGCGATACGTCGCCTACCTGAACAGGCTTGCCGCTCTTGGGCAGTTCGAAACTTAAGACTTCCCGGTCAAACGAGGATTTGAAGGTTGAAAAATCCTTACTCGTGCTGTTGATTGATTCACGGTTGGTCGCGATTTCCTGAGCATGCTGCTGCAGTTGGGCGCTGTTCTTTGAGGTCTGCTCCCGAACGGAGCTCAGATCGGTTTTAACCGTGCTCACTTCGTTGTTCAGGCCGGACACGTTGGTTTTTACCGTGTCCTGTTCCGACTTTAAGGAATTTACCTGCGAGCTGACCTGGCTGGCGTCGGCCTTTGTCTCGATGGCGCGCTTCAATTCCTCTTGGCTTCGCTCCTGATCGCGGCGAACGGTGCTGTACAGAGTGCGTGTCCGCGAGAGTTCTGCGCCCAAACGTGAGTGACTGCTGTTGAGCTGATCGCGCAGCGTGGCATTTTCTTTCTCCAAATCCTGCAATTGGCGCGTCAGCCCAGCCGTCTGGTCTTCATTGGCGGCAATCTGGGCTTGAAGCTCGCGGTCACCGGAACGGTATGAGAAAAATGTTACCATCGCCAGAACGAAGGTGACCAGCACTCCGGCCACCAGGCCCAACGTGGATCGCGACACATTGGGGATTTCCCATTTCCGCTCTTTTTGATCTTCCTTCGGATATGAGTAGGCAAACAGCGGCCGCTTCACATCCTGGGGTGAATTATTTAACGGTTCCATACAATTCTCCTATGTAAGTGAATCTCCTAATTAGGACTGTCCCCGCCGCCCAATGTTTCAAAAATTGTGGTGGCCATGGTAGAGATGTCCCGCCAGGGCGTCTCCCCACCAGTCTCTACATTTTGGGAGCGGAGAGGCGGCCTGAGGGCCGTCTCATCAGGGCCGTCTCAGCTTGGCCAGTACATCGGGGCATAGTTGACGGCGCCAAACTCGGGTTTTCCTTCTTCATGCAGGGCATAATCGGACAGGAGACGATTTTGCGAAAAAAGGGGAATGGGCCTGAGACAGCCCTCAGGACCGTCTCTCCGCTCCCAAAATGTAAAAACTCCAAGGAGGCGCCCCACCGGCTCTCTTCTACAAAGGTGTCCAAAACCGGAGAGCCCGTGTCAACGCGCCCCTCGTCAATGCTGCAGCCTGGCGGAAGAATCTAAAGTCTGTTTAATGCGTAATAAATCAAAAGGGCCGCATTATGACAAAGATTCTGCAGTATAGCGCCGATGGCCAGTCACCCGTGATCGTGCCTGGAACTCCGCAGGGCACCGCGGCCTCCGACGATGATTTGCTGGATGCTTATTCACGCGCCGTCACCGGGGCGGCCGAAAGGGTCAGTCCCTCGGTAGCCAAGATCGATGTTCTGCAGAGGCGCACCGGGCAAAGGCCAAAAGCTCGCATTCCCCGTGAGGCGCACGGAACTGGCTCGGGTTTCATCTTTACGCCCGATGGCTTCATTTTGACAAATAGCCACGTGGTACACCAAGCCGATGGACTTCAAGTGACGCTTCCCGATGGCCGTTCCTTTGAGGCAGTTCTGACAGGAGACGATCCGGAAACCGATCTTGCGGTGATATGGATCAATGGTCCCGATCTGGTGCATGCACCCTTAGGAGATTCGCAGGCTTTGCGCGTGGGCCAGTTGGTCATAGCCATAGGGAACCCCTACGGATTCCAGTGCACGGTGACCGCGGGTGTGGTCAGCGCCCTGGGGCGCTCGCTCCGCTCCAACTCAGGCCGCCTGATCGACAACGTCATCCAAACAGACGCCGCTCTGAACCCAGGGAACTCCGGAGGCCCGCTCATTACCTCTCGCGCCGATGTTATCGGAGTCAATACGGCGGTGATTCTTCCTGCGCAGGGAATTTGCTTTGCGATAGCCATCAACACGGCGAAGTTTGTCGCCGCCCGGTTAATCAAGGACGGTCGCATTCGCCGCAGTTACCTGGGAATCGGGGGACAAACCGTACCTCTTCATCGCCGCCTGGTTCGCTTTTATGGCCTGACGGTGGAAACGGGCATTCTAGTGGTAAGCGTGGAGCCAAATAGTCCCGCGCATCGGGCAGACCTGCGAGATGGGGACATCGTCGTGGCTTTTGGCGATCAACCGACTGCCAGTATCGACGACCTGCACCGGTTATTGACTGATTCTCAAGTGGGGTTGAAAATACCGCTGGTCGTACTTCGCGGCGCCGAGAAGAAAGCCATCGAGATCGTGCCGGAAGAGTCACCGACTCGGTCGGAAGCGTGAAAAATTGATTTCACCTCAGCCGGGTCCCGTGGGTCAAAGCGGTTCCTCTGTTGCTGTCCACTAGCCCGGATACTTTCCCACGATATAGTCATGCAACTGGTGGATGCTCTCCTCCTGGGCCGAGATAACCCAGTTTACCAGATCGCCGATCGACACCAGGCCGGCCACCTTGCCGTTTTCCACCACAGGCAGATGGCGCAGCCGGCCTTCGGTCATCAGCCTCATACATTCATCGACGGTATTTTCAGGGTCTACGGAGACCACGGAACTCGTCATGATGTCACGCACCAGCGTTTCCTTCGAGCCTTTTCCTTTGAGAATCACTTTTCGCGCGTAGTCACGCTCGGAGAATATACCGACCAGAATGTCCTCCGATATGACCAGCAGCGCGCCGCAGTTCTTCTCGGCCATCAATTCCAGCGCTTCGTAAACCAACCGATCTGGCGCGATCGACCAAACTTGGCGACCCTTGCGTTTCAAAATTTCTTTGATCTTGTCGGTACGATCCATATGACACCTCCCATCATTGCCGCCCGCAGCCGGCTTGAGTTTCAATGGATCTTAGGCGTTTTCAGAAAGTAAACTCCTAGCGCCTGAAGAAATCAAGGATTTTCACTTCCGCTGCCGGAGCTGACAAAGGGCTGCGCCGGCCTGAGATGGGAAACTGAAGGAAACCTTGGGCGACCGGCAATCAAGCTGAGACTTGCGCGATTGTGGCAGCCTCGTTACGATCACATGGAAAATGGAAACGAAGTCATCGGAAACACAGCCTGATTTCCGCGCAAAGAGAAATTGGCGCGCGTTATTGGGGTTTGCCGGATGCATAATCCTTGGCGCCCTTTTGCTCGTTGCCGCCTGGAGCAAAGCGACCGGACTCCTCTCCTTCGCCGAAGAGATCCACGCTGATGGCCTGGATTTTTTTCTCTCTGCCGGGACAGTAGCTCTCATCGCCCTGGCGCTGGAAGCCGGACTTGGTTTGGCGCTGCTGCTCGGAATTCGACGCCTCTGGCTGCTGGCGCCTGTCTCGCTGCTGATCCTGTTCTTTTTGTTTCTCAATGGTCGCAACTACTGGCTGGTTGCTCACGGGCTGCGCAAAGAGACGTCGTCGTGCGGCTGCTTTGGCAGCCTGCTGGCCCGAACACCGGGACAGGCGTTCTGGCAGGATATCCTGATGCTGCTACCGCCGCTGTTGCTGGCCCTTTGGGGAAGAGAGACAGCAGCGAGACGGTGGCCGCGAATACGGCTGGCGCTGGCGGTAGTTTCGGCGCTAGGAGTGGTGGGCTACGCTGTAAAAACTTCTGATCTGCGGCTAATCGAAGTGGCAACGCAATCAAAGCCCGGTGCAGCAGAAGTATTCCAGCGAAATGGTGATTATCTTGTCGTGCTGGACGGTCGAGAGGCGCCCGAGGTGGAAATCTACTATTCCGATCAATCTCTAACTTTTCTAATCATGACGCCTCAAATGCCCTTCCTTGTCTTGCTGCGGCCGGCAACATCAGCCGTTGAAACAGCAGATAAGGAAAAAGTCACCAGAAGGGACAATGGGCGAGTAGAACTGCAGTCGAAAGCCGCTACTCGCTCATGGGGACAGTTTCAGGTGACCGGAGATGCGATCAGTTTTAGCGTGGATGGCCATCAGGTACGATTGAAAAATAAAACGCGCCCCGGATGAGCTGGATGGATGCCGGAGCGAATGAAGAGGCCGGCCCGACAGCCAATCACACGGCGTTGTGTGCAGCCTCGGAGCCGCGGCCGGGAGGGCGCGGCGCGCCAGCATAGCCGGCTGCCGCAATCTCACTGTGCTCAAGCTAGATATTTTCAGTTATGGGATTGTGCGGATGACTTAGATTGCCGCGCCGCGCCCTTCCGGTCGCGGCTCCGTAGGTGCATGCAGCGGCGAGTGGTCAGTTGGGATTCATCTTCTACCTTAGGAGTCGCGCCGGCGGCTGCGGAGAATGCCCAAGGGAGTTGTTTCCGCATTGGAGATTGCTTTTGCGCCCGCGGCCGCTGTGGGAAGATCCTGGGCTGACGGTTCGCTCTCGCCCGGGTTGATGAAACGATTGGCCTCCAAACCGGCCTGAAGCGTATACAGATCAAAATAACGGCCGCGTCGCTGAAGCAGTTCCTGGTGGGTGCCGCGTTCTAGGATGATCCCGCCTTCCAACACCAGGATCTGGTCCGCGCTCCGGATGGTGCTGAGACGATGCGCGATAACAAAAGTGGTGCGGCCCTTCATCAGCGCGGCAAGACCCTGCTGGATCAGCGTTTCGCTTTCAGTGTCGAGGCTGGAGGTAGCCTCGTCAAGAATGAGAATGCGCGGATCAGCCAGGATGGCGCGGGCGATGGCGACTCGCTGGCGCTGGCCTCCGGAGAGCTTTACGCCGCGCTCGCCGATGATGGTGTCATATCCTTTCTCGAACTGCAGTGTGAATTCATCGACACGGGCGATTTGGGCTGCCTTGATCACTTCGTCATTGGATGCATCCGGGCGGCCGAAGAGAATGTTTTCGCGAAGCGTGCCGTCAAAGAGGAAATTGTCCTGCAGCACAACTCCCAGTTGAGAGCGGTACGAATCGAGCCGTGCAGTGGAAAGATCTACGCCGTCAACCAGCACCCGGCCGCCGGCCGGCTTGGCAAATGCAGCTACCAACCCTATCAGCGTGCTCTTCCCCGATCCCGAAGAGCCAACCAGCGCGGTGACCGTTCCCGGTTTGGCTTCCAGGCTGACGGCTCGCAGCACCGGATTTCCTTCTTCGTACTGGAACGTTACGTCCTCGAACCGAACCTCGCCTCGGATTTCTTCCAACCGGCGCACTCGCGCCGGATCGACGTCTTCGGGCTGCTCGGCCATTACTTCGTGCATCCGATCCAGCCCTGCAAACGCCTCGGTTAACTGGCTTCCGATCGAGACCATGGAAAAAACGGGGGCCACCAGGAATCCCATGAAGAGCGTGTAGGAGAAGAAACTTCCCACCGTCATCTTTCCCTCAAGAATCAGATGACCGCCAACCAGCATCATTGTGATGCTCACTATGCCCATCAGAAGCGTTGCCGACAGGCTCATCAGAGAATTCGCGGTAAGAGTTCGTCTTACGTTTTCAAACAACCGCATCGCGCCCGAGGCAAAAATTCGCGCCTCCCGCCCTTCCGCATGGAAACCTTTGACGATTCGCACTCCGGCCAGCGATTCGGTCAGCCGGCCACTGACTTCCGCCTGGATTTGCCCCCGCTCTCGGAAAATGGGACGAATCCAGCCGAAAGCTCTCCGAACGAGAAGGCCAAATGCAGCCAGGAACCCGAGCGTGACAAACGTCAGTGTTGCGTTGATTCTGAGCATGAAAAACAACGCCAACACCGCCGTAATGATTCCTCCCAGAAACTCCACCAAGCCGGTACCCACCAGATTGCGAACTCCCTCAACATCGCTCATGATTCGAGACACCAAAGCGCCTGTCTTGTTGGCGTCGTAGTAGCGCACCGGCAACCTCCCGATGTGCTCCTGTACCTGGATGCGAAGATCGGCAATCAACTGCTGAGCCGCCTTGCTGAGCAATTGAGTGAGCGTGTAGGAAGTAACCGCCTGAATGGCCACCGCGGCGCCGACTGCCAGAGCCAGCGGCGTGAGAAGCGCGACGTTGTGTTTGCCTATCACATCGTCGATCAGGAATTTGGTCGAGGCGGGAAGAACCAAGCCTGCTATGCGGTTGATCAAAATCAATCCAAGACCAATTCCGAGCAGACGTTTCCTGGGCCATACCAGTTCGTTGAACTCGCGCCGCAGGCTGGCAAGCTGCAGTTTTTTCTTCTGTGGGGCCGATGTCGCCTCTGACTTCGGGCTTCCTGTCGCCGAAGTAGTGGGAGTCGATCGAACATCTGTTCGTGTCGCAGTGCTCAACTCAGAATCCTTTCGTCAAATATGATAGCGCGCCGGGCTGCCCCTAGCGGTCGATTCTTCCAGATTATCGAGCCTCCGATGTGAAACATTATGTGATCGTGAGGCGGCCGGATTCGCCAAAAACGGCCAATTGAGGCCGCCAGCGTGGGAATGTGTGAAAAAATCTCACCGCGACGACCACAAAGGAGCCAAGACCCAACCAAGAAAAAGCCGGTGACGATCACTTTCACGTTCCTACAGTGGATAAAGCCACAACCGAAACAATAACGATCAAGGTACAAGAACAGAGCGGTGAATTTGCAAGCAAAAATGTAAGAAGTCGGCGGTAAAACGCGAAGGGTTTACAGAGTATAGCCGGCGGCAAAGCCCGCGCTTTTTGTGGGCGACGCCGCCGGTTGGCTATCCATCCAAAAGGATCCGCCCTGAAAGGGCCTAAGAATTTTTTCGCAAATTTGAATCCAAGCCGTTTAGTTCTTCGACCCGCTATATCTGTGGCACTGAGGCTCTGCGACGCCTTCAGCGTCGGATGTTTATGGGCACGGCTAACCGGCGGCGGTGCCCGCAAAAAGCGCGG
>DASXTB010000442.1:0-16756 GCA_036505615.1 Acidobacteriota bacterium | reverse complement strand
CAAAGCCGATGTGTGTCCACCGGCCCGGAAACGATCTTTTAGCCACCAGCGTAGCCGCCCAAAGCTCTTCTCGGAGTCATAAAATCTCGAACTGGGGATAGGATCTAAGTCACATCATTCATTTTTCCGCATCCTGCTAGGGCAATGAAAGTGCCAAGATGCACAGCTTCAACTGACGTTCCCATCCGAAGGAGCGCCGAATATCCAAAAATAAGCATTTAGAAGATGGGATCGCGAACCCCGTGGCCTAGAGATGTGCCATTCGAAGAGTTGTTTCTCAGAAGCACATAAAAGCTTTAGGAATTCCCTATTACCAATGCGCCTTTGCTGCATTACTTGAGTTCGTTTGCGCAGCGACCGTCCCATTGATTTTATGGCGGATAGGACTCCGCGAACGTAAGCAGGAAAGTGGTGATGACGCACAGCAAAACCAAACCAAAGCACCTGAAATAATAAGAGTCTCGGTAGAAGGATTGCTACAACAACCCCGGGATAATGTCTACAAATAAGAAACAACTGGTTACGGGTAACTAACTCGACTACCTTCGGGTGCATCGGGTTTCCGAGGGTGGCGCTGCCAACATGATAGGCTACTGCCTCAGGAACGTAGCAGCCCTTATAGCCCAATTGGTGAACGTATACTGCTAGTTCAATGTCGTCTAAGTAGGCAAAGAAATCCTCGTCCAAACCCTGAGTCTCGTCCAGCACGGAGCGGCGGAATAATGTCGCAGCGCCACAACCGGAGAGAACCCAGCGTCGTTTTTCAAATTGGCCGGTGTCGAGGTCGGTGTGGCCCAGGCGATAAGCGCCTCCCCCGAGGAGTAATGCGTCTCCCGCTCCGTCCATGCGGGTCGTATCGCTCGCGCGCAATAGTTTGCCAGTGGTGAAAGCAAAATTCGGCTCGGCCTCCATAACGCTAACCAAAGTAGCCAGAAATTGGGGCTGTAGCTCTGCGTCATTGTTCAGCAGCAGAACATACTTCGAGGAGCTCTCAGCAACACCAAAATTGATAGACGCAGTAGTACCGTAGTTTTTCTCAAGCAGGATGCGCCGGACGTTGGGAGGCAAGGGATCTTTGAGGATGGAATCCGGGCGCGCATCATTTTCCACCACGATGACATGGTAGTCGTCCGTTGAAATGGTCTGCTGCGCAAGAGATTGAAGGCATCGGGCAGTCAGATCGGGACGCTGCAAAGCAGGAATAATAATCGAAACCAGTTTGGATCTTTGCTCCATTCCGTCGACAACCATTGGCTCGGAGTGTCCGCCTGCTTTACGGACGGATAGCCACATCCCCCCGGAAGGTGCTTTGCGCACCGGAAGCGTTTCCCGAAAACAATCAACACCGTGCATCAAAAAAACTTTTCAGTCCAATCCGGTTACGTGGCGCACCTTATCCAGCGCAGTTGGGACTTGGTCCAGAACGGACCACGGGTCAATCACCACACTACCGCGCGGGATGCCCCGTGCTGCAACTGATCGGAAGAGATCCTTGTAACCTGGCCAAGGGCAGGTGATAGCAAATGCCGAGCAATCTTTCTGAAGAACGTCCGCGGGAGTCTCGCAAACTGTGACTCGCCCGTTGGTGAAAATCGACGAAGCTACCTCTCCTGCCTGGTAATCATGAGCGAATACCGGATGACCCCGCTCGGCTAAACTCTGACATAGCCAAACTCCTGGGGAGCAGTCGATAACTGATGTAAATGGCTTATAAGCCAGGCCCAGAACACCGACTGGGCTACCGTCGCGAGTGCGGGATAGCACTGTCGCCAGCAGGCGCATATTCACGTTGTCATTTACCTGATCGGTGGCTCGCGCCAGTGGCGCGGCAATGCCCACTGACTCCGCCGTGTACTGAAAAAGGCGATTATCGCGTGGAAAACAAGGTCCGCCGAAGCCCAGGCCAAGCTTCAAGTATTCATGGCCGATGCGCCGGTCCCGTCCGATGGCTTTCAAAATTGCGCGCGCATCGGCATTGGGAAACTTCGCACAAACTGCGCTGAGCTGATTGGCAAAACTAATTTTCATGGTCACTGCACAATTCAGGGAAATCTTCGCGAGCTCCGCACTGGCGAGCGACATGCGTTCTACCGGCGCCGCATTGGCGGTGAACCGCGAGTAAAGGTCACTTAAGAGATCGCCGGAGCAGGCATCTGACTCGCCAATCAGAACGAAGTCGGGCTCTAACAAGCCTCGAACCACATCCCCCAGAGCAATGAATTCCGGGTTATAACATAGGCCAAAATCCTGGCCACACTTCCCGTTTAGAAGTTGCTCAAGTAAAGGCTTTACGACGGCGTCGCAGGATCCCGGCGTCACCGTGGAATTGATCACGAACAGAAAATTTTCATGACCAAGTTCCCTCACCTGCCTGGCGACCTCGTAGAGGGACTTAAGTAAGCGATCGTTGCTAAAACTGCCGTCCGGCAAACTGGGAGTGGGTATTACGAAGAAGCAGGCTTGCGACGTCGCCAGCGCCTCGCTGAAGTCGCTGGTAGCGTTTAACCGGTCCCCGCTAGCCTCAATCATTTCCTGCAATTTGGGTTCTTGGACCGGCGCTACCCCTTTACGCAAAGACTCTACTTTCTTACGATCGATATCAATGCCGACAACTTCAAAGCCACGCGCGGCCAGGCAAGCTGCCACGGAGGTGCCAAGCTTTCCCAAACCACATACAGTAATTCGTTGCAGCGCTTCACTCATAGAACGCTCACTTAAGAGAAATGTTTTCGTAATTTAGGATTGTACTATGGGCACGCAGTTAGCGGTGTGTGCCTGTGAAGAAGTCATACAGCTTACGGCGCAAGGTCTTCTCCGGAGCCACGGCGTCGCGAAATTTGCGGTAGACATTCAAAGCGCGCCAGCCGAGGGAAGTCTCTATTGCGAGCAACCGTTCCTGTAATCGCAATGCCTCCTGTTGCAGTCGGTGTGTTTCCTCTCGCAGTTGTTGCGTCTCTTGCTGTAGTGCGTCTACTTCGTGCCTCAATTCCTCTGTCTCACGTTCGCGAGTCTGAAGGATTTCACTCTCTCGCCGCCAAGCAGCCAGGGTATGTGTAAGAATTGGCGCCAAGGAAAATGGCGGGAGAGTCTCCTGGACGGAAGGGCTGACGAAAAGGTAATTGCAGTCTCCTCGGCTTTGTACTTGATCCGCCATGAGCCATCCTGATGTGCTTTCATAGGTCCACGCCAGATAGCCAGCTTTCCGAAGAATTTGTCGGACCTTTTCGGTGCTGGTGTTCATCACCTGCAGACGCTCGTCGTAAAGTTCCACGAGAATGAAATCGGTGAGGTGATCAGTTAGAAAGCGCCCGAGGCCAGAGAGCACCAGTTCTTCGGAACCCTCCACATCGATTTTCAGCAGGCGTACATGATTAATCCCACGATTGTCCAACGACGTTTCCAGTCGCCCGCAAGGAACATGAATGGTCTTCTTGAAATTTGGGATTAATCCGACGGAACTCAGGCCAGTCTGGTCGTCGCTTGAGACATGAAAGGACAATGAGCCTTCATGGTCAGATAAGGCGATATTAGTGACTTCCGCCCAGGTCATTCCGTTGAGTGAAAGATTGCGCTTTGCCGCATCGCATGCCTCGGGGTTGGCGTCAAATGCATACACGCGGCCCGACTCGCCGACCAGGTGGGCAAGAAAGCAGGTGTAATAGCCAACGTGGGAACCGGTATCGATGCAGGTATCCCCTTGGCGTACGAGCCGGCTTACGAGATCGCTCTCGGGTGCCTCAAATATGCCATCACGTATTAGCAAGTAGCTGAAGTAGTCGCTTGGATTAAGCAACAAATCAAATCCAAGCAGTGTCTTGACGGGCTGCAATTGAGACACAGATCGATTTTGCGGATCGGACTTCACTTCAAATTGGCCGCTTACAATCAAGAGATCCACCGTCCTTGAGACGGGGCACACAACAAAGAACCAACCTACCGCTCACGAACCCTGGACGCTTCATTGGCGAGATGCTTGGCAACTATCAGCAGATGCCAACCTAATTTCCTCTCCAGCCAGCGAAACCACGCATCTGGCATCCACCTGAAGTACCAGTTCTTAACATATCTATATTGCATGTAGTCAGGAATCCTGTAAGGAAAGATATGGTCTTTCCACATGTCTGTGATCTTTAAGCTGCGAAGCAGATCGCGTGCTTCCTGAAAGGAGTAAACGTAACTCACGGGCGAACCAATTTGCGCTTCGGAATATTTCGCAGGCAGGCGGCGCCAATTCCACGGCTCAAACCAAATGTATCGCAGATAGATCCACAATACTTTCCAGGAAAAACGGGCATAGAGCATCAAACGCAGTTCACCTTGAGGCTTGAGGCGCTTGGCGATGGCCTCGATCACTTTGCGAGGGTACGGGGTGTGGTGGATTACCCCGAATGAATAGATGAGGTCGAATTTCTGATCCGGAGGCAGCAGTTGATCCAATTCCTCTGCGTTTCCATTGACTAAGTTGGCATTCAGACCATACAGCTCGAGCCTTTTCCTGGTGATGGATATGCTCTCAGTCGAGAGCTCGACCACAGTAAGGTTAGCCCCCCTGCGTATAAAATTGCAGGAGTCTGTGCCAATGCCGCATCCGATCTCCAGCACTTCTTTGCCCTGCCAGCGTTCGAATTGCGCAAAGCCGGGAATGTGCGGCTCAACGAAATACTTGCGTTGCTCTACTTCATCAAAATATTCCCGGGTTCCGACATCGCGTGCAGAATGCCGTATATTGCACGGCCGGCGATCCCAATACTGCTTGACATCCTGAACAGTGGGCGCCACTTATGACTCCAATCGCATAATTACCAGGCGATGATGTACGTACAGAGTGCGGAGGTTTAGAGTTTTCAACAGGCGGCCGCGATTACGCATGAAATGATCGAAATAGAGATATCCCATCAGACTTTCGTGTCCAGTGCATTTGCGGAAGGCCCTGCGCTTGAGCAGGCGTAAGCCCCAAGCGGCCTTCAAGAAAATGTTAGGGGCTGCATCGACCTGTAAACGACCTTTGAACTTTTGATACCAGTCGTGCCATCTCGACAACCAGCTTCTATCGTCGCCGCGTTCGGCGCAAAGCTTCGCAAAAGTTTCCTGAAAGGCAAAAAAATGTGCGGCATAATTATTACATCCCATCAACACGATATGCATTCCTGGCCGCGCTTTAATACGACACAGATAGTTTTCCCAAATAGCGAGGAGCCGGGTGCGTAGTTGCTGTTCGTCGGAATTATCGGTAAAGCGGGTCAGTTCTTCGTCCATTTCGCCCTGCCGAATACGTCCTTTGGCTAATTGACTTTGCAGCTGTTGTTGAAAAGTACGATGGCGCTGATCCCACTCGCTCGAACGCTCATAGTAACAATCCACCAGCAGCACGTCCGGCGTGAGCTTTTCGGCCGGTATCTCATTGCCACAAAGGTCTGCTACGGTCGACGCTGGGGAAATCTCCTGCCAGCGGCGGTTAAGTTGCTTCAGGGTTTCAGAGTGCTCTCCCAAGTAACAAATCACCGACTCAGGCGGAAGGATCTGTAGCAACTCCCGGACATAGAGCGCAATGACTTCCGGTTCGTAGTGGCAAAGTCGGTATAGAGGTTGTAACCCCCAATCTACTTCGCGGCTCAGTGGCAGGTCGCCGTTGACTGACACGTTGAGTTCAGGAAAGAACCGGCTTCCAGTTTCGGCGCGTTGCCCCAGTGAGAACATCGGCAAACTCACCCCCTGCAGGCCCCAATCGGAATCGTTTGCTTCGATTTGGGTCTGCAGACGCACTTTTCCATGGTAATCGTTGTGAACGATCGTGCCGACATTGTTTGCCCACTCGCCGCTCAAGTAATGGTCCTGGTGGAGAATCCAGAGATGGCCGAGAAGGTGATCGGTGCGCTCGCCATTCAGCAGCCACATTCGTTTCGCGAGGTTTGAATCGGAATGAAGATACCGGTTCATTGACTCGTCAAAACCGCGTAAGCGAAAGAAATATTCGCGAGGCGCCAATTGAAAATCCCCAGGTGCGTCAAACAAGAGGAATTTCTGAAAACGATAGTCGGGGACAGTTTCGGCAATTGCGGCTTTATTGTGCACCAGCCAATCGCGCAGCAAATGAAGGTTATTCCGCGGCTCGCCGCGTGGTAATGCAGACCAGACGCTCTCCGGAATATCGAAACGCGGCATCTCATAAAAGCTGTCAGGCTGGCTTCGCAGCAAGGCTGCCATGTTAGGCCAACTGGAAGCCAACACCAACAGCACATCGGGGTTGGTCGAAAGGACCCAATGGTTAAGTGGGTTGGAACGCACTATGGCCGCATTGCGGGCCACATTCTCCAGGATTTTTAACGGAGAATCTCGTTTAATCTGTTCATGGATCTCGGGCGAAATGCGGATAACTTTGAGAAGACTAAGCGCCTTCGGCGTGAGTGTGTCCCAGATGAATTCCGGCAACGTTGGCAAATGTCTGGGGGTGTTATAGTCCACGAATAGGATTTCATCCTCGTCGGTCAGCGTCTCCGCCAGACAATTAAAGCCAAATGCGGTCCGTTTGTGGAGGTTGAAACCGTAGTTATCGTTTCTACCGTAGGTAATGACCGAAAGCACCTTGGCACTTCACCTCATCGTAAAATCGACCTTACAAAATCGCTGTGTTTCGGAACCTAGGGCACTCACAGCACTTCTACGCACGCATGATATCCGTTACTGCTCACCACGCTTTAGACAACTGTTCAAAATTAAGAAACTTCCTTGGCAAGGATTCAACTGGCAGGTCTGCAAACCGCAGTCTCAGTTGTTCTGTTTTCCAAGCGGGCTGCTCTATAGTAGCCAGTCCAAAACAAATATTCAAAGTGGTACCCGCAAGCCCTACCTAGTAGCGGCAGCAGTACAGGAGCAAAAGGCACTCGTCTTTCGTAGGTGAAAGTCAGCGGGGATGAGATCCAACCTAGGGAGCAGTGCAAAATCCGACGCCACGTGGATGGCAACAAGGTCTCTTCGAGCTGAGGATGCTTGCTCAATAACTGGTGCAAAGCACTGCCAGCGTCCAAGCGCTTCTGCATAAATGATTTTAGCGACAGTATGGGGTCGTGTAGCACGGTCGCACGCGGATTAAAGATTAACCGACAACCGGATCTCGTCAGCCGGTAGCCGAGGTCCGTATCTTCGAAAGCTGCCCCCACAAAGCGCTCGTCGAAAAGCCCGGCCTTCTGCAGTGCACCTCGGGGGACGGACGCGTTACAGGTGTACAGATGTTGGAACGGCACGTTCAACGAGTCGGGAAATTGGAAGGAGTGAATCAATTCTTTATGGCTTATGATCCAGTGAAAGGCACAATCGTTTTCGCTCCACCCATTGCGCACGTATCCCAAGACAGCGGAGCCGGGATGCAGAAGATGGCTGTTGAGGTGTTGTTGAACGAGATCTGGCTCCGCAATAACGTCGTCATCGAGAAAAAGTAAAATCTGGCTTTTGCAACTTTCAATGCCAGAATTTCTTGCGGCCGCAGCTCCAGGTTTTGTCTGCTTTAAGCATTTCCAATTAGGAAAACTTGCACCAAACCGGCGCAGCAGCTCGGACGTGTCGTCGCTGCTGTCATTGTCTACCACAACAACTTCAAAATCCTGGAGCGGAACGGTTTGTGCAAGGAGACTTTGCAGCGTGCGCTCTAGCTTGGTGGCGCGATTTCGAGTCGGAATGACGATACTCAACTGCAAGACTCAACCCCTTCCCCGCCCGTTTCCCTAGCCGACGCTATTGTAGAATCTGAAAAGCGTTCTAAGGAAGATCGGATGAAAGTCGTGATTCCTTCTACCACAACAAGATAATCACCCTATGACCATGGAACGCTTCTTCTCTGAGGAAAGTCTCTGGCGATCCAGGCAGCAAGGACGATGATGTTTGAGAGCGTTCCGGCCCTTGCCAACATCTTCCGCTGCAGAGTTCTAGCCGCGTTCATACTCGGAGCTCATCTCCTCCTGCCATCCCCCCTTACCGCGCAGTTGGTCTGTCCCCCTTCGCCGCCTGCCAGTACGACTAGCGACGAAGTGAATATTTGTGCCGTGAAGCAGGAAAAGGATGGGCCGATTTTTGAGCTTCACGTTCACAGCAGGATTTCTTATCGCACCTTCATTCTTTGGGCCGATGAAGTCACCTATGACTCCGATACGGGGGAAACCCACCTCGACGGCCACGTTGTTCTTAATGGCGGTCCGAACGATGAGCACATTGAAGCAAGCAAGGCCGTATACAACGTTCGCAATGAGACAGGACTTTTCTACAACGTGGTCGGGACCATCGGTCTGCAAAAACCGCTGCTGCATCATTTGATCCTGACCTCCACTAGTCCGTTCGCGTTCACAGGAAAGTTAGTGGAAAAAACTGGTCCTGATCACTATATCGTGCATGACGGCACGGTCACGAGTTGCGAACTGCCGCATCCTAAATGGCAATTTAACGCTCATCGTGTGGTCATGGAACTTGGCCACAATGCTGTGATCTATCGCAGCACCTTTCGTGTCAAAGGCGTTCCGGTGCTTTTTTTGCCTATCGCCACCCATCCGCTTCAGCGCCAGCCTCGCCAATCTGGATTCCTGATCCCTAATTTGGGGCGCTCTTCCACGAAAGGCACCATCCTCGGAGATTCCTTCTACTGGGCCTTCAACCGCAGTATGGATGTTTTGCTGGGAGCGGAGTACTTTTCGCAACGTGGATGGGCTCAGCACGCCCTATTCCGAGCTCGACCCAGCGATAGGTCGTTCGTGGACCTGAGATTCTTCGGTGTTGCCGACCGGGGAATTGGAACACCCAAGGTGAGCCAGGGTGGTCAGGAAGTTCACCTCAATGCACAAGCCAGGTTCGGCGACGGCTTCCGTGGAGTGGCTAATATTGATTATTTGAGTTCTTTTATTTTTCGGCTCGCCTTCAATGAAGTGTTCACGCAAACCGTGTCTTCGGAAGCTATTTCCAATCTCTTTTTGACCAAGACATCCCCAGGAGTTTTCTTTAACGCCGCGGTAAGGCGTTACGAGAACTTCGAGAGCACTACCAACGCAGATCGAATTGTGATCTTTCATGCGCCCACCTTCGAATATGCAAGCCTGGACCACCGGGTAAGCCAATCGCCCTTATTTTTATCCATCGACGTCGCCGCTGAGGGTTTGTCGCGCAGTGAGCCCTCATTTCGCACGGCACCTCTGGTCGGACGTTTCGATTTTGTCCCTACAATGTCTCTACCTTTGCTGTTTCGGGGATGGTCACTTCGCCCCGAGCTCGGGGTCCGCGACACTTTTTACACTCAGCGACTCCTGCCTACCAGCGGGGTTGGGGTAGCGTCCAATGATCTAACCAATCGTCGCGCTCTCGAGGCTTCTGTTGAGGTTCGCCCGCCATCGCTGGAGCGAGTCTTCAATCGAGGTCTCTTCGGCCATAAACTTAAGCATGTATTCGAGCCCCAGGCGGTGTATCGCCGGGTTGTGGGTGTCAACAACTTCCCGAATATTCTTCGTTTCGACGAGCGCGATATTCTCAGCAATACCAATGAGGTCGAGTATAGGGTCGTCAACCGCCTTTACTCCAAGCCTAGTTCCAGTTCTTCAAGCAACTGCGGCACAAGCAGCCAGATATTCACACCAGATCCTTTCCTTTCTGTGGCAGATTCATCCGGCCTAGACTCTCCCTTAGCGCAGCAGAAGGACGAAGCAGCGAAAGCGATGCCTTGTCCTGCGGTATCGGAAGCTCGCGAACTGGTCAGTTGGGAACTGGGTCAGAAGTATTTCCTCGATACCACCTTCGGTGGAGCGCTAGTTGACGGTCGTCGCAACGTTTTCACGACTACCGCCGACCTCACCGGCATTGCCTTTCTTACCAGTCCGCGACATCTATCGCCTTTGATTTCGCGACTGCGGATCGCTCCGAGAGCTCACGTAGATGCTGAGTGGGATTTGGATTACGACTTCAAGAGCAGCCGAATCAGTTCCAGCACCGCGCTGGTCAACTACCAGCTAGGGCGAATCACATTCGGAGGTGCCGATGTATATCTCAGAGTCCCGGGAGAGAATCTGGTTTCCAATAATATTTCGAGCCCGCTCCACTTTCATCAGTTTCGGATCCTGCTGGCATACGGTACTCCCAACAAGCGCGGCCTGAGCGGAGCAGGCGCGGTGGGGTTCGATGCTGACGTTGGGTTTTTGCAGTACAGCGCGGTGCAGACGAGCTACAACTGGGATTGCTGCGGAGTCAGTATGGAATATCGGCGCTTCGCACTCGGTGCGGTGCGTAACGAGAATCAATACCGCTTCAGCTTTAACTTGAGCAATGTGGGAAGCTTCGGAAACATGAAACGGCAGGAGCGACTTTACTAGAGTGCTACTTTTCTAGCTATCACCAGGCCTGTGTCCGCAGGCTATCAACATGCTGTGATAACAGTGATTCGTAACGCGAGATTACGAAATCCGTAGAGCCATCTTCAATCAGTTCACCTCTATGAAGCAGCAAGACCCGGTCGCAAAACTGGCGGACGCTGCCCAGATCATGCGATACAAAGAGAATGGTCTTGCCCAGAGTCCGAAATTGCTCGATCCGCTCGAAGCATTTGCGCCGGAATTCTCCGTCCCCCACAGCCAATATCTCATCGATAAGGAGAATGTCAGGATTGACCTCGGTCGCAATCGCGAAGGCTAGTCGCATGTACATGCCGGAAGAATACTGTTTTACCGGCACATCGATGAATTCACCTAATTCCGCGAACTCGATGATCTGAGATTCGCGTTTCATTACATCGCGCTTGGACAGTCCGAGAAGGAGTCCATTCAAGAGGATATTTTCCCGACCCGTCAGCTCGTGATGAAAGCCTGCACCTAATTCAATCAGTGGCGCGATGCTGCCGTTGACCGCCACTTCACCGCTGGTGGGAATGTACACCCCCGCAATGATTTTTAAGATGGTGCTCTTACCCGAACCATTTCGACCGATGATGCCGACCATCTCTCCTTCCGCGACTTGGAAGGAGACATGTTTCAGTGCCTCGAAATCATGGTAGCTGGTTCGGCGCCGAAACTTGGCGAAGGCTTCGCGTAGCGTATCGGGCCTCTCCTGAATGATTCGAAACCGTTGAACAACGTTATCAAAGGTAACTCTGACGGCAGCCTCCCTCATTCGACGTACTTAGATGTAATAAATGAAACGATTCTGGTAGTGCCGGAAAATTGAGAACCCAATCATCAGCGCGGCGATTCCGCAACCCAGGGACAGCGCGGCTGAATACAAAGACGGCAATTGCCCATAATAAATACTGAGCCGAAAACCATTCAAGACGTACAGCATCGGATTCAGGCGAAAAAGCCAGCGATACTTCTCGGGTATGAAATCAAGCGAATAGATAATCGGGGAAAAATAAAACCAGGCGGAGAGCAAAATCTGAACGATATGACTGACATCCCTGTAGAACACGTTGGCGGTCGCAAAGAAAAACGCGGCTCCTTGCGTAAACAGGAAGAGTCCGAGCATTGGGACCGGGAGGTAGACCCATGTCCAGTGTAGCGGGAAACGTAATAGTACGATCAAAAGCGCCAAGGGAATCAGCGAGAGCAGGAAGTTCACCACATTCGAAACAATCGCAGCCACCGGAAAAACCAGCTTCGCTACATAAATCTTTTTTAACAGTGGGCCGTTACCGACGACAGAATCCACTGAATATGACATCGCTTGGGAGAAAAAAGTCCATGGCAGCAGCATGCTGAGAAGGAAAACCGCGTAATGATCTATCGAGAAACGCATGATCGTACCGAAAACCAATGTCAGCACAATCATCAGCAGCGCGGGATTGAGCAATGCCCAGAAAAAACCCAGTAACGAACGCTTGTAGCGTACACGGAGCTCCTTAAGGGCGAGGGCCCAAATAAGTTCCCGGTATCGGTACGTATCTCGTGCAAACTCGATCATGAATACTCTTTCTGTCGCAAGCAGCTGTCGCCGCGTGTACCGCTCTGGATTCTTGTAGACATTGGCCGTTAACCCGATAATGGCAGTTATTTTATCTTTAGATTGGCGTCTGGAGGGAAGCGAGACCTAAACCTGGAAGTTATAATCTCATCCCAGAATGCATGCCGGCTCCGTCATCATTGTCACATACAATTCTGAGGAGAACATCGCGAGCTGCCTGAAAGCGCTGGCTGGCGAAACAGAATGGCAGGTTATCCTGATTGACAATGCTTCCGTTGACTCCACGATCCAACGGGCCCGCGAAAGTGGAGTGGATGTACGCATTGTGTCGAACCCCGCAAATGTCGGATTTGCCGCCGCACTCAACCAAGGCGCAAAGATGGCAACCGGAAAAGTCCTGCTCGTCCTAAACCCAGACGTTATCGTCACGGCCGGATCGCTAAGTAGACTCGCGGAGACCTTGTCGCGGGATGGAGTCGGAGGCGCAACTGGAATGCTGGTCGCCGTGGATGGCTCCCCGGCCCTGGGTTTCAATGTCCGGCGATTTCCAACCCTCGGCCGCATGTTAGCGGAAGTACTTCTCCTCAACCGGCTTTGGAAGGAAAACCCACTCAATCGGCAGTACCGATGTCTGGACCTCGACCATGGCTCGCTTCAGGAAATCGAGCAGCCTGCTGGCGCTTGCCTGGCGGTAAAGCGCAACGTATGGGAAAGCTTGGGTGGTTTCGACGAAACTTTCTATCCCGTGTGGTTCGAGGACGTGGACTTCTGCCGCCGTCTGCGTCCACACGGCTGGAAAATTATTTATTGTCCAGCGGCGGTCTTTATTCACAGTGGCGGACACAGCGTCAATCAGCTTTCTTTCTACGATCGACAGGTGTTTTGGTATCGCAATATGTTGCACTACTTCGCGAAACATCACAGTCATCGCGAAACGACCATCTTGCGTTTTGGTCTAATCATCGGAATCATCCTGCGTGCCTTGATGTCGCTGGCAGGGTTTCAACCAAGCGGCGTGGGTAGGAGCGAAGCCATGCGCGCCTATACCCATGTTCTGTGGCGTTATGGTCTGCATGGCGGCAGCGGTGAGACCGAGAACAAAAGCCACAAGGTCGGATCGTTTGTCGGTTAATTTCGGAGTTGTCGAGGAGTCCCTCCGGATTTTTCGAACCGCTCTCCAGCAATGAAAATAGCAATTTTAGGCACCCGCGGTATCCCCGCCCGCTACGGCGGGTTTGAGACGCTCGCCGATCAGCTCGCCAAACGTTTGGTTCAACGCGGACATCAAGTAGCGGTGTATTGCAGGAAGCCTTTCGTAAAGCCTGACGATGACTTCGATCACCGAATCAGACGAATCATTCTTCCGACTATCTCAAATAAGCATTTCGATACCCTGTTTCATACTTTTCTTTCTGTGCTGCATGTACTGTTCAGCGATGCGGAAGTGTTATTGATTTGCAATGTTGCCAATAGTCCGGTGGCGTGGATCCCCCGTCTGGTGGGCAAACCTACCGCCCTGAATGTCGATGGATTAGACCGTCAGCGCCGTAAATGGAATTTCTTGGGACAATGGTTTTTGCATTTTTGTGAGGTGGTGGCGGCATTTACTCCCACCCGTTTAGTTACCGACGCTGGCACAATCCGTGAATACTTCCGCCAACGTTATCACAAGACATCGGAAATGATTGCTTATGGCGCCGAACCTGTCCGCACTGACAACAGTGAGTTTTCCGATTTTGGATTATCGAGCCGACGATACATCTTGTATGTTGCGAGGCTCGAACCGGAGAACAACCCCGAGCTCGTGATTCGGGCCTACTGCGACGTCGACACCGATTGGCCTCTGGTGGTCGTTGGAGGAAATCCTTATCGGCCCGCCTACATGCAGCAGCTGAAGTCCATGGCTGATAATCGGGTTATCTTTACAGGTCCGATCTACGGCGATGATTATTGGAAGTTGCAAAATAATGCCGGGCTATTTGTCTTCGCTGGGGAAATTGGCGGCGTCCATCCCGCGCTGGTGGAAGCGATGGCGGCCCCTAATGCCATTCTTTACCTCGATACGCCTACCAACCACGAAACGACCGGAGGATGCGGGATTTCGTTTCGCCCAGAGCAACGTGAGTTGACGGAGAAATTGAGTCAGTTGATCGCGTCACCTGAGCAGGTCGACGGATTAAGAGAACGAGCGCAGCGCTTTGCACGAGAGAATTACAACTGGGAGAAAATTGTCGATCAGTATGAGCAGCTTTTCGAAGGGATGTTTCGCTAGCGCCTTAGAGCCTCTAACAAAACCTCTGATTCCAGCGTTCGCAGCACGGGTCCGACGGGGAGGTTGGAAACTTCTGGACCTCCGCATCTCATACCCGGCGCGTCAATTCAACTACCGTGATTTCCGGCCTTGCGCCGAGGCGGATGGGGGGCCGGTGGTTCCGATGCCGCGGTTGACGTACAGCTGGCTGCCGGCTTTCTCGTACCATCCGCTGACGTGCGGAGTCTCTGGGCGTACGAGGGAGAGGTCCCGGTTGATGAACGAGAGCGCCAACTGGCCGCCGTGGCTGTGCCCGGCCAGCGTCAAGTCGATGCCCAACTCGGCGGCGCGATCAAAGCTGTTGGGATTGTGGCTCAGAAGGATGTTGACCATGTCCGGCATCACCAGTTTTTCGCTTCCCTCGAGATACCGGTCAACCATGATCTCTGGAAAATCGCAGTTGCTGATAGTCGACGCCGATCAGGTTCAGCACTTCGCTGTGCGATTGAATGAGTGCCCGCTCTTGACGGAGGATGCGAATCCCCACGGTGGCAAAGAGTCGTGTGATGGAATCCTCGGTTTCAGTATAGATCTCATGATTGCCGAGGCAGCCGAAAAACGCCCTGCTCGGTCTACCGTCCAGAAAACCATCACCAGGACAAAGCCCAGCCACGATCCCACAAACCAGCACCAGAAAGGCGCTTCAAACAGAACGTGGCGCAACGTCAAATGGGTCGAATCGCCGCGTGGGATTTCCCAAGGGCTGATGTAGGGGGCGATGTTGTAAGCAAAGAAGAACAAACAGACAACACTCGCAATAGCCGTAAGCAATGCGCGGCGAGGCTTCCCGGGGCTGAATCGTTCCCCTAGGTCGACGACGCGACCAATCCAGAAAAGCTGGCCGGCAATCAGCATCACGAAGACGGCGAAGAAGATCAGGAAATAGAAGGGGCCCCGCCTCGCTCCAACTGGGGGTCAGCCAGAAGGCGCAAAAGGCAACCAGCGAGAAAGTGATCACGCGCGAGATCACGCGCCTGTGAGCTCTGAAGAAACGCATCATCGTCGTTGCCGTCTTCGTGCAGGAAACGCGATTATAGACATGGAGCCAGCTGAAACAGCCATGGATTTGCTGACGCAGTTCCCGGAATAAGAGTACGGGGCTGCTTTTTAGCCGTGGTTTTTCGTCGTAGCAGAGTTTTGTTAGAGACTCTTAGGGCTGTGTGGTCGCGCTGGACTAGGCAAAAACCAGCGTAGGAGTTGGCGGTCCGAGACCCGGCGTCGCGATTGAATCGCTTGTCGCTTCCTTTGAAGATCGTGCCGCAATTTCCAGACTGCGGTTAATGCTGACGTAAGTCGTCGATCAACTAACAAGCAATAGCCAATGACTTGCGCGTCCCGGAATGTCACAGGAAAAAACAGCCGGGCGTATAGGAGAAGTGAAATATTTTTGACGCGCATCAAAAAACGATTCTTGATGGAATGCCAATTAATGGCCAGTGGTAGCTCTTTGCGGCGTTCGGGCGTGACGCGGCGCACATGCCATGCCACCGCTCGGGGAGTGTAAAGGCATTGCCAACCCAGCAATTGAGCACGCCAGGCCAGGTCCGCGTCTTCGCGATAGGCGAAGAATTGCTCGTCGAAAAACTCTCCCTCGATAGCAATGTCTTGTAGCATTTGACTGCGATAAAGCGCTGCCGCGCCGGTGGCTCCAAAAACAAATTCCGGCATTTCAAATTGCCCCTGATCCAACTCTTCCGCACCCCGATCCAGGTGACGGAGATTGCGAAGAAAGTAGATCCCAGTCGAGTCGATGATTTTGGTGAATTCAGAGGCCGCCCCGGGATTCCAGCGCAGCAGCTTGCCGCAAACAGCGCCCACGTCGGGATGTCCCTCACCGGCGGCCACGGCTTCGGCAAGAAGGTCGGGATGAAGGACAACATCCGGATTCAGTGATAGCAGCCACTCTCCATTCGCCAGTCTTGCAGCCGCGTTTTGAGCCGCTGCGAAGCCAGTATTCACCTGGTTATAAACAATTCTGGCCTGGCCCTCGTACTTTGCGAGTATGTCTCGAGTTCCATCCGTGGAAGCGTTGTCCACAATGATCAATTCCACGGGATGATGCGTCTGTGCCCGAACCGACTCCAGACATCGCTCAAGGAATCTCGCTGAATTGTAGGTGGTGATGAGGACGGAAATCATGGCTGAAGCAGTAGGTCCATGGGCATAGGAAAGATCGTCGTTTTAATGAGCTCCTCTGCCTGAGAGTACGGTGGGAATGGTTTTAATCAGGATCTTGAGATCCAGCCAAACCGACCAATTATCGATGTAAAGCAAATCAAGCCGCGTCAGTCGCTCGAACCGAAGTTGGCTGCGTCCCTCCAAAGCCCACAAGCAAGTAAGTCCTGGGCGCATACGGAGCCGGCGACGCTGCCAGGGTTGATACTGTTCGACCTCCTGCGGCAGCGGCGGCCTTGGACCTACCAATGACATGTCCCCGCGTAAGATGTTCCAGAGCTGAGGTAATTCATCCATGCTGAACATTCGCATCCAGCGGCCCAGCTTCGTACAGCGTGGATCGTTGCGCATCTT
>DASXTB010000441.1:0-13045 GCA_036505615.1 Acidobacteriota bacterium | reverse complement strand
TACACGCCACCACCGTCGGAGGCTCGGTAGTCTGTCTTAACACCAAGATGGTCACCGGGCTGGATTGCACATCCGGAATGTTACCTATCTTCGCCGTGACTTTAAACGTCAGCGTCCCCTCGGTCTCCGGTGCGATGTAAGTAATCGTGCTCTGATTGGACGGTCCCAAAACCGTGGCTGCCGGGACACCCGCGTAGGGAGTCTGTGTCCAAACATAGGTCGTAGTCGTAGTGGTCTGGCCGCCAGTGAAGTTAATGCCTTCGAGTAGAGCAGTTAATGTGAAAGTGCTGTTAATTAGGACTGAAGACGGCGGTGACTGAATCGTCAGCCTCGGCTTTGTTGTCTGCGGTGGGGTTGAAGTGTCCCGAGCAATTGAGGCAACAGCGCGTCTTTCCAGTGGCGGCTCTAAAAGGGACTGTTGAATCGACAAACCCGCCGCTCTCTTTTCAGGATCGACGTAGAAAAAGGTTGCATCGAGGCTTCCGGAATCGGAGCCTGGCGGAATAGGGATCAAGACGGCGTGGCCTTCAAGGTCAAGCACGAGTCGTCCCGGATTTCCAAAAATATAGGGTCCCAAGATATGACTTATGGCCAGTTCATTGAGCAGCATGGGACCGTGGGTCAGATACGGGATATTATCGCTGCTTGCTTTCAAATAGTAAGGTACGACTCCGGCATTAGAGCCGAATCCCAGTACTACGCGGTCATCCATAATGATGACGTAGTCCCCGGGCGCAAATGTCGTCTTGGCTCCCCGCTGCATCCAATTCTTAGAGCCTTTAGGCCAATACCAGTCGCCCAGGATGACGTTCCGACCAGCTTGGGCAATCGAATTCAGGCCGAACAAGAGAAGTACGAATAAAATGGTTCGACGTGCCATAATGGATATCCTCACTTTTTTCATGAAGCATTCAGCGATGATTTTGATTGAGCGGATAGTTCGCATCGAAAACGCGCTCACTTCAGGCTATCCGCTCAACAGGGATTAATTCCTTGGTCCAATCAAACTAGTGTCCTGGATTGCAACACCCGATTCATCAGTCTGGAAGCGGAGGCTGCATTCGTGTGCCAACGAAGGCAGACCAAATTTGCGCGTCATGACGCGGTCTGCCGCTATGCATCCGTCGTAGAGCTGTCCGGCTATCTTGGAGGGTGACAGCGTGAGCAGGTCCGAAATATCTGCTGTCTCCTTCTCCGGCATGATCAGTCCGATTGTGTAGGGACGCGTCGGGGAGTGCGACGCCGGGTTCAGGTTATAAGATTCCCAGGGAAACGTCGTGGCCGGGCTGTCGCCGGATGTCTCAGCCTCCGGCTTGGCAACCTGGATTTGCCGGTGCATTTCCCAACGCCCGCGGAGCGCATCATTGGCGGCCAGCATGTGCGTCAGATCGGAACGATAGACTGTGTCGTTCTGGAGCATCAGCGTGCGCATCAAGACCCTTTTCCCATTCTCAATAAGTCGAGTCCCATGATGGAAAGCATTGGGATCTCTCACTGGCAGCCGATCACTGCTGCGGTCGTAGGGGCTGGTTACCACCACAAACAACTGCTGCAGCGGATCGTGTGCCATCGCCTGGCACACGCTGCGTGGCTCGGCCTGCATGCCAGCCACGCCGTCTTCGGCGACGCAATTACGGAAATAACTCTGTATCGGGGTAATGACACGCAGGCTTGCATCGCCAAACTGTCTTGCTTCCACGGCATCGGCGTCTTCCTTAATTCTCGGCATGCGTCCGACTACCGGAAGCACCGCGCTGGCGAATACGAAATCTATGAACTGAGTCGCGTTCTTCTTGTCACTGCCGGCCGCGGGGCCGTTCAGAGCAAATTCCCGGTAGGACCCGTTCAAGAAATCCGTCACCCCCACTCGAACCGCGCGGCCGTTTTCCAGCCGTTCTGCCGAAATGCTGGTCTGGATCAGACGGCGCAGCGGAGTGAAGTCATTCAGACTTTCGGCCCCGAAGATGAAGAAGCGGACGGCACCCAGTTTTCGTCCCTTCATAATGTCGTTCGGGCCTTTGATTCCTTGCCACAGGCTAACGAGTTGCTCCGCCTGCCTCGCGAGCGCAGCCTGGGATTGCACCGGATCATTCGACGGCGCAGCCTGGGCGAGGAAAGCGCTGCTCAGCGCTCCCACCGAAATGCCGGCAAAGTCCTGGAAATCGCAGCCACGAAGCACGACCAGGTGATAAACAGCCCCGGCCTCAAATGCCCCTTTCACTCCTCCGCCACTCAGTATCAGAGCGCGTCGGTCAGCCGCATCGCACGGGCCCTGCGCATTGGCCCACGGAATGCAAAAAAGCAAAACCATAATCCAGCAAATGGCAAATTGAACTTGAGAAATTATGGCCGTTGCGCCGATGCCAAGCGGGCATGATCGTAGAGTGAATTCATCGCCCGCCAACGGTGATACTCGGTTCATTTTCGCGACCTTCATCAACGCCTTCCTTTCCAGTTTGTTCATTTGTCCCTCCCATTTTTCCGTTCGTGGGTTGACTGTAGGAAAGGTGACGCGCGACATACAAACGACAAGGCCGGACATGCAGGCAATGTCGCACTTTGACGCTGCTATCCAAGCTGTCGGGGTTAATGGAAGCGTCTTCGGAAGCAGTTGCTGTGAATTGCCCGCAACGATGGTCAATTTCGTCCGTGATTTCAAGACACCACCGATACGATCGCCAGACTTCAGGGTGATGGTAAGTTTCCTGCAGCTCGCTGCCCATTTTCAGCCCTCCTCCCGGATGTGCTCGGGCTCCGTTGCCCGATGCGGGAAGGCCTTGCATGATAAGTGCCAGGGTCAGGCACTAGAGCGGAGAAGTTATCTAGCTGATTTTCTGTAATTTAGGAATGCGTGCAGGAATGGCCCATTGTGATCGACAAGGTCACGGTGGGGATAATTCGCCCTTTTCGGTCAGCGGGGAAACTGCGAAAATCGTTGCCGGCAGTTCATTCGCTGTGTGATCGATCAGGTCACTGGTTTTTTGGAAATATTGGTAGCGAGAATTAGGACACGGATAAACACGGATCACGCGGACGAATGTGCTGCAATGGCAACGCATGGGTTAAGTAGAGAAATTTGATAGAAGCTCTGATCGGAGCCTCGGCCTTTCAGCACACTCGCCAGTCCGTGCGATCCGTGTTATCCGTGTCCTATTAACTGTTACCGATTTCTCTGTTACAGCGAACTAGCCAGCGGAGTCCGATCGAAAGCACACCTGGCACCGTCTCGGTACGTGAGTCGCAGTTCCCGTTAGGTCATTCCGCGCGCGATAAGCTGGGGTTCTCGGCAACAGACCCGGATAATCCCTCGACTCGTCGTGATTACGCACTGATTTCAGGTCAACTGGTGACTCGACCAGCCGGCGACTTCTCAGCATTCGGAGAATCGAGTAGATGGCCATGGCGGAGAGCAGGTGCTTGATGGTATGTCCGCTCACGAATCCGCCTTGCGCAAACAACTGTGTATCGAAACGCTCGAAGATTTTTGCCAGAGCATACAGGCCCACCATCCAAAACAGGCCGCTGCTTCGTGTGTACTTCGGTGGAAAGAAAAGGAGCATGAGCGGGATAGCGAGGAGCGGGAAAAACTGGACAAGGAGGTAGAATCTGAGATCACCTCCGACTTTAAGCTCGCGTATTTGTGAGTAGACAATGCTTCCAATACCGGCGGCCAGGAGCGGCAGCAGCAGCCAATGACCGGCTCTGATGCTGATTCGCTCGGCAATTACAATAGCAAAGAGCGACATGAACACCATCGTCATCGGGAGCCGGTCCCAGAACAGCGTGGCATTGCTGGGAGCGAGGTGGTAGTAGGCAGACCCAAATCCGGTCAGGAATATGCCGGCAAATAACACCAGAAACGGCGTACGTTGCCGACTATCCAAGAACGGCCCGGGTGTTTCCGTCGCACCGTCGCGGAGTAGGAACAACAAGCCGAGCGCGCCGACCAGGACATAAGGAGCATTGGAAATGACATTAAACAAGTTGGGAACGCCCCATATTTCGCGCTGGTCGGCAAAATTATGGTAGGCAGGGTCCTGTGCAATCGGCGGCAGGAAAAACACTGCTACAGCAGCCGCGACGCCCAATCCAGCGATCAGCAAAACCCGAATTCTGAAGGCTCGCTGCGACGCTACCGGACTTTGAATTAACACCCTCGAACTCCAATCTTCCCGCAGTTGGACACCAAGCGATGGTAATGCTTTCTGGCCGGCCACTTTGATACCGTTTATGAAACCTTTCATCACTTTCAAGATGCCGTGCATCTTTCCTCCCTTCATGCGCAGTGGAGAAATCTAATTCGTCTTGGTCATTCGCAGGATTCCGGTTGAGATCTCATGCTCGTTCACGTAAGTCGCGACAAAAGAACCGGAAAGGGAGTTCGCAGCGAATGAAAAATCACGGTACTCTGCGTAAACAACGACCTCCCGATCCTGGAATGATTTGCCTTTTGCATAGAACGAGAGCCTGAGCACACCCCGAATCAGACCACTTCACAGACGATCAGTATCGTGATCAGAGTTCTCGCGAATCGCACAAGTGCTCCAGTAAATCTTTCGGCCTGACTTAAGCGGCCTTTCCTTCGCAGGCTACTGTAGAAGCATGCTATGAGGCCCACAAGCGACAAGGCTGGACATGCCGGCAATGTCGCACTTTGACACTACGATCAGGGTTGTCACCCATCAAAGGTCATGATTGAAGGCTTGGTATGGATGGGATAAGATAGCCTCAATTTTCTCAGCCTATCGGTGAAATGGTGCTAGGCCAAGGACCGATCCTAAAAATGGCTTGAGCGTTGTGCCCTGCAAAATGGAGGCCCACGGTGAGATCGAAAATGTTTTCAAAGCTCCTTATCGGATGGACCCTGGCAGCGCTACTGTGCCTGATGCAGGGGCCGCTCGGTTACGCTCAGTTTGATACCGCCACCGTCTTGGGAACGGTCAGTGACTCAAGCGGCGCGGTGATTCCGGGAGTGACGGTCCATCTTAAGAATCTCCAGACCGGAATTACTTCGACCACGTTGAGCGACGACAACGGAAATTACCAGTTCTTGAATGTAAAGATCGGTATTTACAGCGTCAGCGCTGAGCTGACTGGGTTCTCGCATGCAGTGGCTGAGAATGTGACGGTGACTGTGGGCGCGAGGCAGCGCCTCGACTTGATTTTGCGAGTGGGAACCGTTTCCGAAAACATCATGGTCTCGGGCGCGGCTAAACTGCTGGAGTCTGATTCCAGCGACCGCGGACAGATCATTAATCAGAAACAGATCGTCGAACTTCCTTTGAATGGCCGGAATTACTCGGATCTGGCCCTGCTGACCACCGGCGTGCGGCGCTCCGCCTATGCTTTTGCCAACCCGCCGCGCGAGAGATCCTTTAACGTGAGTGGACAGCGAAGCATCTTCAACAACTTCTTGATGGACGGAGTGGACAACAATGCCTATGGCACCAGCAATCAGGGTTTTTCCAACCAGGTTGTACAGCTAACACCTGATGCTGTCGCGGAGTTCAAGGTAGTGACTGGCCAAATGAGCGCCGAGTATGGCCGCAGCTCTGGCGCCGTAATCAATGCGTCGATGAAAAGCGGCACCAACGATTTTCACGGCAGTGCCTGGGAGTTTCTTCGCAACACAAGCTTGAATGCAGTAGGGTTCTTCAAGCCCGCAACGGGAAAACCCGTTTTTCAGCGCAACCAGTTCGGCCTCACCTTGGGCGGACCGATTGTCCGGAATCGCGCCTTCTTCTTCAGCGACTACGAAGGTTTTCGAGAACGGCAGAAATTTCCTGAGTTCTCAAGTCTACCCACAGCCACCGACCGGCTGGGCATCTTCAGCGTTCCAGTGCGAAATCCACTGACTGGCGAAGTCTTCCCCGCCAACAGTGCCATCCCCACAGAAAAGATCACGCCGTTTGCGCGGCAAGTGCTCGCCGACCTCCCTCTTCCCAACGCAGGGGCCGGGCGAGGGAATAACTTCGTCAACTTACGCCGCGACAAGAACAACAACGACAAGTTGGATCTAAAACTTGACGGACAAATCACAGACCGCAGCACGGCGTTTATGCGCCTGAGTCATCGCAAGAGCAACACCCTCCAGGCGCCCACCATTCCGGGGCAGTCCGGTGGCGGCGGCAATGGCTTTATTCGCGCGTTGAATCAGCAGCTGGTCACAGCTTACACGTATGCGCCGGCGCCGCAGTCGCTATTGGAAGCTCGCTTTGGTTTCTCCAGGACGCGGGCAGGTAAAGAGCCGCCAGGGCTAGGCGGTCCGAGCATGCTTAAGTTGTATGGCATTCCTGGGCTTCCCGAGAATCCTCGCGTGACCGGCGGCTTGACGCCACAGGAAGTGGGTGGATTTTCTGCCTTCGGACGCCAGGCGACTAATCCGCAGTGGCAGCATCCTGACGTATATAATCCAAAAGCAAACTACTCGCGTATTATCGGCCGCCATTCCCTGAAGGTCGGTTATGAGTACCAGCGCATCCGCACCGAAATTCAGGACGTCAACCCTTTGTACGGCCGCGACCTATACAACGGTCAGTTTAGCCGAGTAGCGGGGTCTGCACCGGATCCAACGACTTACAATTTTGCAGACTTTCTATTCGGTGCTCGCAGTGAGTACCAGTTGGTGAACTTCTACATCGCTCGCAACCGCCAGGTAATGCACTTTACTTATCTGCAAGATGATTGGAAGGTGAACTCCAAGCTCACTCTAAATCTCGGTGTTCGATATGAGTACGCGTCGCCGCAGTGGGAAAGAGACAACCAGTTGAGCAACTTCGATCCCCTCAGCAACCGCTTGATTCCCGCCAGGAACGGATCCATCGCCGACCGTGCCCAGGTCAACCCGGACCGCAACAACTGGGCACCCAGATTTGGAATGGCGTACAGCATGGGGCCAAAGACCGTGATTCGCTCCGGATACGGCATCAGCTACATTCATTTCAATCGCGCGGGAGGAGGGAATATTCTCGGCATCAACGGACCACAGGTGGTTATTGCCGCAATCGCTCAAAATCCTGCCAGTCCCGGATTCCGCCCCACCGCAGATGGCTACCCGCAGGGTCTTACCGATCCTGATAAATTCAACCCCATTCTGGCGAACATTTCCTACATACCGAGAGACATTCGTACTGGATATGTGCAGAGCTGGTCCCTGTCCATCCAACGGCAAATTTTCACCGATACGATTCTGGATGTGGGCTATGTCGGAAACAAGTCCACAAAGCTGATAATTTTTGCCGACTACAATGAAGCTCGGCCCAATCGTCCAGGGGAAAATTTATCGATCCAGGCGCGCCGCCCGAACCAATCCTTCGGAGCCATCACGGTCACTTGGCCTGGCGCCTTTGCCAACTATCACGCGCTGCAGGCAAAACTGGAACGCCGCTTCAAGAATGGTTTCTATCTCTTGAATTCATTTGTGTATTCCAAGGCGATAGATAACACCGGCCAGGCGCTGGAGGCTCAAGGGAGCGGCGGCCGCTCCAGCCCCCAGAGTTTTTACAACATCAAATCGGAGAAGGCAGTTTCGGATTTCGACCAGACGTTCAGCAACGCCACAAGCGTCGTTTATGAATTGCCGTTAGGCATAGGGCGCAAGTATCTTTCGGAAGCGCCTGCGGCAGTCGACTATCTCCTGGGAGGATGGCAGGTGTCAGCCATCAATAATATATGGAGTGGCGAACCGCTCAATCTCTCTTACAACCCTCCGGCCGCATTCCAGGTATCTCAGACGCTGCCAGACTGGCGGGGCGGAATCAGCTACAGGCCCAACCTGATCGGGCCGGCCCTGACGCCTTCCGAACTGCGATCCATTGACAACTACCTGGATCCCGCAACGGTGGTGATACCTACTGAACCGAGTAAACCCTTTGGCAACGCTGGACGGAATATAGCCCGCAGCTACGGGCTGCAACAACTTGACTTGGCATTGGCAAAATTCTTTCCGCTTCTCCGAGAGGGAACGAATCTCCAGTTTCGCGCTGAAGCTTTCAATCTCTTCAACAAGACCAACTTCCGCTATGCCAATACCAATCGCTCCAGCGCCACGTTCGGACAGGTTCGTTCCACTTATCCGGCCCGCCAAATCCAGTTCGCGCTGCGGGTGGGTTTTTAGCCAGCGCTGAAATTTCGCGATGCCACGGAAAAGCCCCAATCCGCCACATCAACAGGGACCTCCGGAAACAAAAGGTGGTGAGCGCTTGGAGTCATGGAAGGAGATTGCCGGCTACCTCAAGCGTGAGGTTCGAACCGCGCAAAGGTGGGAGAAAAGCGAGGGACTGCCTGTTCGCCGGCACCTTCACGCAAAGCTTGACAGCGTTTACGCCTACCCGTCAGAACTCGATGCCTGGCTGAAAGATCGTCAGCCCCCCTTAGAGCAACATGTGGCGCCCAGCGTCACCGGCAGAAATATGCTGTTCGTGCTACCGTTCGATAATCTGAGTGAGGACCCAAAACAAGAGTATTTCAGCGACGGTCTGACCGAAGAAATGATTACGCAGCTTGGGCGCTTGCAACCCGAGCAACTGGGCGTCATCGCAAGGACCACGTCGATGGCGTACAAGCACACACCCAAAACCGCGGCCCAGATTGGTCACGAGCTGGGAGTGCGCTACACCCTGGAAGGGAGCGTGCGCCGTGGGGACAACCGCGTTCGGATCACGGCACAGCTCATCCGGGTCAGCGACCAGACCCATCTCTGGGCTGATAGCTACGAGGGAGACCTCCAGGACATTCTCGCATTGCAGAGCCGTGTCGCACAGGCCATAGCCGGACAAATTCAGATCAAGCTGACGGGGAATAAACAAGCAGGCTTGGCAACCGCGCCCCCGGTCAACCCGCAGGCCTACGAGGATTATCTCAGGGGCCGCTTCTACTGGAACAAGAGGACGGCAGACGATTTAAGGAGAGGCATCGAGTACTTTCAGCGGGCGATCCAAGGGGACCCTAACTACGCTCTTGCTTATGCCGGGTTGGCCGACTCGTACGGTCTGCTTGGGACCATTCCCTATAATCTATTGCCCCCGCGGGAGGCCATGCCAAAAGCGGAACAGGCGGCAGCGCGAGCTCTGGAACTTGATGACACTCTCGCTGAGGCGCACGTGTCGCTGGGATATGTCAGGCTGGAGTACGACTGGAACTGGCCGGAAGCCTTGAAAGAATTTGAACGAGCTCTGGCACTCAACCCCAGTTATGCTACCGGTCACCACTGGTACGCCAACTACTTGAGGATCATGGGACGGCTGCAAGAAGCGATCATCGAAGTGAAAGAAGCCCAGAAGCTTGATCCCCTGTCGCTCGGCATCAACGCTGCTTTGGCAGAGTCATATCACTTCGCCCGGGAGTACGATCACGTGATCGAGCAATGCCGGAAGACTTTCGAGTTGTACCCGGGCTCTTACATGGCGCGCTACTGGCTGGGACGGGCGTATGGACACAAGGGAATGTATCAAGAGGCCATCAACACGTTTGAAGAAGGGAAATCAGTGGCGGCAGGAAGCGCCGTAATGATGGGCGCCCTAGGGTATTCCTACGCGCTGGCCGGCAGGACAATGAAGGCAAAACAGGCACTCGATGAGCTGATCCACCTTTCAAGGCAACGATATGTCCCGGCTCCTTATATGGCTGGCATCTACATAGCACTGGGCCAAATGGATCAGACATTTGAATGGCTCGAAAAGGCTTACGACGAGCGTTCCAATTATCTGGTTTACATCCAGAGAGAGCCCGCGCTCGACAGTTTTCGCTCTGACCCGCGATACCAAAACCTGATCTCCCGCATGGGCCTGCCAGCATAGGGTCCCTTGCTTCAGTGGTGTTGACTCGCTCAACGTCAGTCCAGGTTAGGCCCGAATTGAACGGAAGCCGGCCATCGACGGCTGGCGTGAAGCGATGCAATACTGGAAGGCACTGACAGATCCAAAGCCCGTAGCCTCAAGTCCGGACATCCTCGGCAAGGATGATCACAGTGAAGGATAGTTGGGGGCCCGAATGCGACGCAGCTTCCGCGTCGACGATCGGCAGTCATGTTAGGTTAGCTGAAAACGGAGCGAGATGCCGCCTAACAACTATGCGGCAGACTCAATACCAGAGCGCGCTTCAGACAATCTCTACCAATCACGGAACGCAATTGTGACAGACATCGTCACTTGTTATTTTCTGCAAGCCGGCCGTCGACGCCTCGCGCCAAGCGATGAAATGCTGGAAGGCACTGACAGATCCGGAGCACATGGCCGCTAGTCTCTGAACCGCGACTGCGGTAACCTCTCCTGCATCCCAGGTGATGCAACCGCTCGACGACAATGCAGCGCTTGTTGTGTCACTACCCAGCATCTTGCAACGCGGCAATGACCCTAGAAACCTTCCCTCGGCGGTGTTAACGCCTCCCTGTAGCCTCCACTCCAACGACTCGTCAAGGTCAAGCTGCTAGCTAATAGCCTTACAAACCGGGAGTCTCCCTGAAATCCCCGTCATCCGATCCCCGGAAAAACACTACTCATGCGCCACTAAAGTGCTGTTAACGCGGAATTCGTTTCATTCCATTCTGACAGCCATCTATTAATCCGTGATCTATTAATCGTGATAGGTCAAAAAAATCAGAGTACGGAAATCAGACCACCTCGGTTACAGTAGCAGGTAGGTTAGCCTGTCATTCCGGGTAGACTTTTTCTAACCCCGATCAACCTCACGTTGGATATCTTCCCGCCTTGTGAAAGGCAAATGAAGAAGGTGTGACGGGCTTGGGATTTATCCAATACGGAGGTGGAGAACCCAACGTATCTGATCGAATCTAGATTGGTTGGAAAGGAGAGCCCTTCAATCTTTCCCGATAGAGTTTCGACGTAGTACCAGGACTTATCCCCTCTCCAACGGTCGTTTATAGGTGGGGGTGAGTTGAGAGCTTTAAGATTTGACAAGCCAGATATATCAACCGTGAAATCATCTAATGAGACTTTAGGGCCTGTAACTCTGAAGGTAACAGCAAGCTCCAACCCCCCTGTTCCCCAGTAAGGCGTAATAGTAACCTTACTCTTGCCGACCTCCACGATGGCCCGGCTCTGGTTTTCGACCGATGCTGCCGAATTTCCGCTTTGAACTGCTTCGATTGAGAAACCACCTCCAAACTGATGGTCACCGTCGACAATCTTTGAGTAATCGAGGGGCTTACAGGAGGTCGCAAACATTATTACTGCACCGTACACGAAGTTTTTTGCAATCATCGGTTAAAAGGATTACACGGTTTTTGAGCACTGTCTTTAATCCAGCTGCTATAATCCTTCTGAAGCTGTTGGGCAGTGTCCTCGCGCGCCTGTTTATCAATCGGATTGCCCATCAGGTCGGCCAATCCATAGTGAGTTAGTTCGTGGACGACAACGCTTTGCAGACTTACCAGCGGATTCTCATTGCCTTCCTGTTGTATCCTCGCCTCATCCAGAAAAACTTGGCCCATGCCATTGTAAAATGCGATCGCATTCAGACCACTCGTCTCGCGATACCTGGCTACAGCTTCCGCTCCGATCTTGCCACCGAATATAAGCACATTAGATATATAATCATTTAGAGCCCTGGATAGAGCCTGGTATCCGAGAGCGGTATTCCCCGTCGCTCCTTTAAAGTTTTGCGCGACAAACTGCAGGAATTGATTCTGGCAATCTTCACTTAGGCGCCCCTTCTTTCCTGCTCTTCCTCCCGTGCTTCCCGCCCCCGGCCCTAAAGAGTGACCAGGTGACGTGGTGCTCGGAGTCAGCAGTGGTCCAGGTCCCCATATCCACAACGGAGAAAACTGAGGAACTTGATAAACCACATTGGCACGATAAACCGGACCACGGGCGTCATTGGGTTCCCGAGATGTTGGCTGGGCCTCTTGCGGATCACCACCGTCAGCATCGATGAAATTGATCGGGTCGTTGAGACAATACGAATAATGGTTAAGCCGTTGAGGATCGGAAAGATCACTTAAAACCGGATCCACCCCCAGCCATCTTCCTGCTCCATTCCAATAATACCTGGCCCCAAAATAATCATTGCCAGATTCCGTATCTCTTTCTTTGCCCGTGAACTTGTACTTTGAGGTAGTGCCGGTCTCCGACCAGATCTCGCCGTAAGGATAGAAGTCGGTTCGCCCGATGACCGTGCCGGCGCTGCCTGTGACAACTCGCGCATTCCCGAGATGGTCATTGCTCTTGTAAAGCATCGTCCCATTATCCCACTCAATGACTCCGCTGGCAGTGGCAACCAGGATTCTCGTCCAGGTTCCGTTGGTGTTTTCCGCCAGGCCAAAGTAGTAGCGGACAATCGTGGACCCGGTGGTCTTCTGTACCCGGCCACCAAAGGCATCGTAGCTGTAGGCGGTCGCTCCAGCGTTAATCGAAATCACCCGATTCTCAGCATCATAGGCGTAAGTGTTTCTTCCATCATTGCTGACATTTCCTGCTGCATCATAAGTCCATGTGCTCACTCGGTTTGTGTTCGAATCGATGGAAAGGGAATTACTGGGCGGACTTCCTTTTGTCGCCGTCTGGCTCAGTCGGTTGCCGTAACGGTCATAGGTCCACGAAAGTCCCCACTGTGTGCCGGTGGTGACCGCGGTCTGAAGGCGATTGAGCGCATCGTAGCTGTAGCTGATCGTCGCCGTAGAATCCAGGTTGTTGCTGATCGAGGTAATCCTGCCGTTGTTGGCACTCCCGGCATTGTAGTTGTAGGTGAGATTGAGATAATCCGTGGCCCCATAGGAAACTCGCAATGTGGAAAGCTCAAGATCGCTGTTGTAGCTGCGTGTGTTGACGACGCCGTTTCCATAGTTGAGCTGCGTGAACTGACCGGCGGCATTCCGAGTAACGCTGCCCACGATGGTTCCGGCAAAGCTGGAACCGATGCTTGCGAGATTCCCCACCGAGTCGTAACCGTTGGTGGTCGTCCAGCCATTGGGATAATTCGTAGTTAGGACTTCACCGGCAAGGTTGTAGCTCCATTGAGCCGTGTAACTCGAAGCAGAAATATTTCTCGTCTCGGTTGCGGTCCTGCCCATCGAGTCGTAGGTCTTGCT
>DASXTB010000440.1:0-6613 GCA_036505615.1 Acidobacteriota bacterium | reverse complement strand
TCCAGGGCACTCCTGCCTCCAATCTTAGGAGCTCCCTTTTTACCTTTTCGTGTAAAGGATGTCCTGATACAAAGTGTAAAGGATGTCATGATACCGAACACGAAGCGGAACCCGGGGAGTTTGCAGTATTTGATGGATTTGAGCCCGCATCGCGGGCGACAGAAACTCCGATGACACCAGCTTTTCTGCCGCCCGCTTCGCGGGCTCTCGGGTTTGGACATTTTTTGAGAGACCGCCGGTGGCTGCCGGGGAATTTACGAAGAAAGAATGAAGGAAAACTGAAGGAAAAAATGGGACCGCTTGCGCGGTCCGATTCCGTGCGGGGAATCGCTGACCGGGGGTGCCTGGCGCTCCGCGCCTGGGCACCCCCGGCTACTGCTATTGGTCCGCTTCGCGGCCTTAGCGCGCCTCCGGCGCGCCCTGGAGTTTGGACATTTTGGAGAGACGGCCGGTGGGCCGTCTCCCGCACAATCTTTCATCGTGCAGGAGACGCCCCACGGGGCGTCTCTCCAATAGCGCCGCTTCGCGGCGCCCAGCGCGCCTCCGGCGCGCCTCAGACAGGCAATCAACGGTCTTTAAATTGTCCCAAACTCCAGCGCACGCTTCCGCACCCGCAAGAGGCAACAGATCAAGATGCGCGCGATCCGGCCTAGCCGAGTCCCATTCTCTCCTTGACTAGGCCTAATGTCCTTTGGGCGATCGGACGGACCCGCGAGGCTCCTTCGGCCAGCAAGGCATCTATCCGTGTCGTGTCGGCGGCAAATTCACGATAACGCGCCTGTAGAGGCTTCAAGCTTTCAACTATTATCTCGGCGAGGTCCCGCTTCAGATCCGCGTAGCCTCGCCCCTGGAAACGCGCTTCTATTTCGCTTTTCTGCATCGCGGTCAGAATCTCGTAAATGGACAACAAGTTGTAAAGCCCCGGGCGGCCCTCGTCAAAACGGATCTCACGCAGCGAATCGGTGGTGGCTTTCATAATCTTCGATCTGATCTCGGTGGGCGAATCCAGCAAATAGAGTGCGTGATCCGGCCGGTCTTCACTCTTGCTCATCTTCTTGGTCGGATCATCGAGACCCATAATGCGCGCGCCCTTTTCGGAAATCACAGCATCGGGCAGCTTGAAAATCTGCCCGTAAATGGAATTGAAGCGCTGGGCAACGTCCCGGGTCAACTCCAAGTGCTGTTTCTGGTCCTCGCCTACGGGCACCAGATCGGTCTCGTATAACAGAATGTCAGCAGCCATTAATGCCGGGTAGTCGAACAGCCCAACGAAGACCTGTTCCTTCTGCTTCTGTGACTTTTCCTTGAATTGTGTCATCCGCTGCATCCACCCCATCGGTATAAGGCAGTTGAGTATCCATGCCAGCTCTGCATGAGCGCTGACCTGCGACTGCACAAAGAGAACGGAACGCCCAGGATCAATGCCGGCGGCTAATAAGATCGCCGCAAGCTCGCGGGTTTTCGTCTTCAAGGAGAGAGGGTCTTGGGGAACCGTAATAGCATGCAAATCTACAATACAAAAGATGTTATCGAATTCTTCCTGGGAAGCGACCCAGTTTCGAATGGCCCCCAAGTAGTTGCCTAAGTGGATATTCCCGGTGGGCTGGATGCCGGAAAACACTCGCTTCTTGCCGTCTTTTCTCATGTCACAGGGAAGTATAGTTGACCGGCAGACTAAGAAAGTTCCCGCGATCGTCTTTGGGCAGGCTTGACAAGAATTTTTGTCCAGCTAGACTGAGGTTAACCCCAAGTGGTCCATGAACAGTTGGCCACAAAGTTGACCGAAAGGTCAAACGGAGAATACGAGCCACCTTAACTAAAGATCACTTGGGACTCCACCAGCTGTGAATTCCTGACAGCTCCTTGATTGTCCACAATTCTTTTCGCGCATTAAGTTGCGCGCCGGAAAATAAATACTAAAATTAGTTTAAGGATCAGTAAACGCCCGATTTCCTAAGGCAAGAGAGAATCGGGGGAGTGAAGCTTACGAAAATGAGAAGAGTATTACAAAATCGGACGGAAGCGGGCAAGTTGCTGGCGACTAAGCTTGCAGACTACGCAGACCGTCCTGACCTACTAGTTCTGGCGCTGCCCAGAGGGGGAGTGCCGGTAGCCTTCGAAGTCGCAAGCGCGCTGCACGCGCCCCTGGATGTGTTCCTGGTGCGCAAGCTTGGTGTACCCGGTCACGAGGAACTGGCCATGGGAGCCATCGCGTCGGGTGGTGTGCGCGTGATTAATAACGAGGTCGTCGATTACCTCAATGTTTCCCGGGACGTAATCAATTCGGTTGCCCAAAAGGAACAGCAGGAGTTGCAGCGTCGCGAAAGTCTCTACCGCAGCTCCCGGCCTCTGCCCGACGTGCGCGGCAAGACGGTGATTCTAGTCGACGACGGCCTGGCAACAGGATCCAGCATGAGGGCTGCCGTTTTGGCGCTGCGGCAGCGCCAGCCTGCAAAAATCGTTGTTGCCGTCCCGGTCGCCGCCTCTTCAACCTGCAGGGAACTGCAGGCGGAAGCGGACGAGGTGATATGCGCCATGACGCCTGAGCCTTTCCAGGCAGTCGGTTCCTGGTACCAGGACTTTTCGCAGACAACGGATGCTGAGGTACGCGCTTTGCTGGATCGATCTTTTCAGGAGCAAACTACCGCCTCACGGCCGAACTGACTATGGATGCTCCAGCCTTTCAATTCCAGCGCTTTCCTTAGCATGGGCTGTTCCTCCCTCGGGAAAATTACTAACGTCTACCGAAAATTATTGACGTGAGACCTCCCGCACCAGTTCGGCCGCTTCGAATTTAGGGGCGTGTCTGGCAATGTCGGCCTGAGCCACTATTCCGCAACATTCTCCTTTCTCGTTGACTATTGGTAGACGCCGCACCTTATGCTCCTCCATCGCATTGCAGCAGTCTTCCAGTGTGGCTTCCGCCGAAATCGTCAGCGGTGGGCTGGACATGCACTGCGAGGCCATTGTCTTCATCGGGTCCTTCCCGTCTGCGACCCCGCGGCAGGCAATATCTCGATCGGTAATTACTCCCACTAGTTGCCTGTTTTCCAGGCTCTTGACTACCGGAATCTCGCCGCAGTTGTGCTTTAACATTAGCCGCGCCACTTCTTGCAGCGTCGTCTCAGGTGTGCAGCATACCGGATCTTTGGTCATCATTTCTCTCACTTGCATGGATGTTCTCCTTTCCTGCTTTCATTTTAGTGAGGATTCAGTTAAGCGCAACCTGTCTCAGGAGCGACGGGATTGCCGGGTCTTAAAAACCAGTATTAAATCTATTTGGCTAGGCACCTTGGAGGTGTGGATGCTAAAGACGACAATTCCAGAGCTAGTCGATGCAGTACGTGAGGCTGCTTATCCGATCACAGGAAGTCCGGCGGATTACGATCCTTTGCTCGACTTGGTTGGTGAAGCCCGGTTTGTCCTTCTGGGCGAAGCTTCCCACGGCACGCATGAGTTCTATCGCGAGCGCGCTCAGATCACCAAGCGTCTGATTACGGAAAGAGGCTTCACGGCAGTGGCAGTGGAGGCTGACTGGCCCGATGCCTACCGCGTCAACCGCTTCGTCCGGGGCGGCGGTGAAGTTGCCGGGAGCTCCCAAGCTCTTTCCGGTTTCAAGCGGTTTCCCGCCTGGATGTGGCGTAATGCCGACGCGCTGGATTTTGTTGGCTGGCTGCGAGCGCATAATGATGTTCTTCCTGAAGACGTGCCCAAGGTCGGCTTCTATGGAATGGATCTCTATAGTCTTCACGCTTCCATCGGGGCTGTGCTTCGTTATCTGGATAAGGTTGATCCAAAAGCGGCCCGCCTGGCTCGCTGGCGCTATTCTTGTTTCGATCATTTTGGGAAAGATACGCAGGCCTATAGTTATGCGGCAGGCTACGGGCTGACTGAGTCCTGCGAAAACGAGGTGGTCGAGCAGCTCGTTGAACTACAGCGCGCCGCCGGTGAGTATGCGAAACGCGATGGGCAAGTAGCCGCCGATGAGTTTTTCTACGCTGAGCAAAATGCCCGCCTGGTAAAGAATGCCGAGGAGTACTACCGCGCCATGTTCCGCGGCCATGTTTCTTCCTGGAATTTGCGCGACCGTCACATGGCTGAAACACTAGACGCGCTTCTTTCGCATTTTGTGAGTCAAGGACAGAACGCGAAATTCGTTCTCTGGGCCCATAATTCGCATCTGGGCGACGCCCGTGCCACTGAAATGGGCCGAGCCGGTGAATTCAATGTCGGGCAGTTGGTACGGGAAAAGTATGGCCGGGAATCGGTGCTGGTTGGATTCAGCACTTACAGCGGCACAGTCACTGCCGCCTCCGACTGGGACGGCCCCGCAGAACGCAAGATCGTACGGCCGGCCCTTCCGGGCAGCTATGAGGCGTTGCTACATGACACGGGTGTCCCACGATTTCTCCTTCTCCTTAGTGGGTCGGAAAACTTAAGCGGTTTGGCCGAGCCCCGTCTGGAACGGGCCATTGGCGTGGTTTACCGTCCTCAAAGCGAACGCTCCAGCCATTACTTTCACGCACGCTTGCCAGCCCAGTTTGATGCCATGCTCTACTTTGACCGGACGCGCGCCGTGGAACCTTTGGAGCGTAGCGCGGAATGGGTCAGCGGTGAGGCTCCCGAGACTTTTCCGTCTGGTATGTGAGCGGCCTCTTAGCGATCAGCCTGCATTGTAAGTCCCGTGCTGTGTCCTCCGTGTCCTTGGTGGCTAAGCTTTTCTGAACCACAAGGGACACTACGGACACGACAAAACCATCGCACCAACAATCCAAAAAAGCTGATCGCTGAGAACTGAGATCTGCCTACCGTGGTGGCAGCTTCACTCGATTGAAGTGCTCCTGGAACCACGCGGCCGCCAGTTCTGCAACCTGTTGCAGTTTGCCCGGTTCTTCGAAGAGGTGCGTCGCGCCCGGAATGATTTTCAATTCCTTCTTGCACTCCAGACGCTCATAGGCCGCCCGATTCAACCGCACCACTGGTTCATCGTCGCCGCCCACAATGAGCAGTGTGGGACACCTAACCTCCGGCAATGCCGAACCGGCCAGATCCGGTCGCCCGCCTCGTGAAACCACCGCAGCGACACCACTTTCAAGAGTGGCGGCGGCAACGAGGGCGGCGCCCCCACCAGTGCTTGAGCCAAAATATCCTACGTTCAAACGGCCCATGTCGCTGCTCCCTTTAAGCCACCGGGTGGCGTCCACAAGGCGCTCCGCCAGTAGACTGATGTCAAAACGCAGGCGAGCCGTCTTCAGGTCTATCGCCTCCTCTTGCCTGGTGAGCAGGTCGAAAAGTAAAGTTCCCAGCCCTGCCTGCTGAAGAATTTGCGCTACATGCTTATTCCGAGGACTGTGCCGGCTGCTTCCGCTTCCGTGCGCAAACAGTACGATGCCAGCCGCGCCTGCGGGCAGGTTTATCTCGCCTTCTAGACGTACTTCGCCTGAAGGAATGGTGACGTCTTGAGTCAGTGTTGTGGACATCCTTAGTGTTCTCCCCGGTTGATACTTAACAGGTACCATCATCTGGCCGTGCAGGCAAGCCGAGCCCGGCACGACGCACATTGCGGCTCTGATAATCGAAGCTAAAATCTTAATCGGATGGCTTGAGGTTTCACAAGCCAAGCATCGCTCCCGGAGGCAATCAGAGCCAAAGCGAATCTTCCGGGAATACACCGTGGCCGGTTGCGGAACCGACACAGTTGGGAGGCCAATTATGAGTCCAATGAAGGTGCATGTGAATCTGACGTGCCGCCATTGCAACAATCCCCTTCAGCTCAAGCAACACTCCTACACGCTGACGACGGAATCAGGCGACGAGGACATGAAATTGAATGCCTACGTTTGCGGAAACTGCGGCTATACGGAATTTGTTAATGCCCGCATTTCGGGAGAAGAAACGGTCAATTACACTCCCGACGAGGAAGCCGGGGAAAAACAGGAAGTCTGAGTCCGCAATCGCCTGATCAGAGCTGCGCCCGTCAGTAGCTGTGAAAAAAGCCATCTAATCGTACGGGCGGGCCCTGCGTGGCCGCCCGCCGGTCAGTATTTTTACAGGTAGCTCAATCCCATTGTCAGTTCGAGTCCCCCTGGGCGCTCAGGGGTTGCCTTTAGAGCGCAATAGTATCACACTGAGACATTCTGCACGGATCGCCAATGAAACTTCGAGCTTTGCCCTACCCGGTATTGGTGCTGGCTATCGCCGTTATCTACCTGGGCGCGGCTAAACTCGGACTATCGATGGCCTTTGTGGCCGAACAAGTGACGGCTGTTTGGCCCCCCACCGGCATGGCTCTGGCCGCAGTCCTTCTTTTTGGGTATCGGATTTGGCCAGGCTTGTGGCTGGGAGCCTTTCTGGCGAACGTTACTATCCATGAGCCGCTCGGCACGGCGGTTGGCATAGCGCTGGGGAATACATTGGAAGCCCTGGTAGGTGCCTGGTTGCTACACCGAACACGTTTTCGCGGATCCCTTGAGCGGCTAAAGGATGTTCTCAGCTTAGTGGTTCTTGCCGTACTGGCCAGCACGATCGTGAGCGCCACGATCGGCACAACCAGCCTTTGCCTCGGTCGAGTCCAGCCGTGGAGCGCTTATCGTCCCCTCTGGTGGGTCTGGTG
>DASXTB010000439.1:0-24624 GCA_036505615.1 Acidobacteriota bacterium | reverse complement strand
ACTCTGTAAACCCTTCGGGTTTTGGAAGATGTGCGGGGGCGATGTGCCGGAGAAATGTGGTCAAAAAAACCATATTCTCACGTTCACGAGCACGTCAACGTCCACGACTACGGCCAATCGAATCGTGAGCGATGGTGTATTTTTCGTCTGCGTAGGCGTGGACGTGCTCGTGAACGTGAACGTGAACGTGGTCGTGATCGGCTTTTGATTTTCGAGGTCTGACACTAGCGTAGGGCAGACGCCGTATGGAGGATCAGAAGAGACGCCAGGTGGAGTATCACGAAAGGGAACACTATCGTGCCCGCCAGCCTCGAGAGGTTGACAACAGTAACCCACTGATCGCGTGGCTGAACAGTTATCGGCTTCCCAGGATGGTGACATGGCTGCCGCGCCAGTGCAGCGGCTGCAGCCATTGCAGTCAAGCCTGAACCGATGATGTGAATCATTCCATTGCGGATGCGATCCTTTCAATTGCGGAATGCCAGTTCCCGCACATCGATTTGAAACCGCCGCAGTAACTCCACAACCTCGCGATTGGACAGGCGCTTGGTCCGTTGGATCTTCCGGCGTTGTCGAAGCGCCTCCGGGAGTAATTTCGCCGCGCCCAGGTACGACCAGGCCAAGTTGAAAACCAGCCGCCTCCATCCGTTCGCTTCGACGAAACGGGCCGCCGAACCCTTGCGCTTGAGCAGGGCGTAGGCGTTCCAGACGAATCGGCGGAGCGTCCAGAAAGGGTTTTGGAGGAGCAACCACAGGGAGAAATTCTTGACAGCAAGAAGAAGACGGTTGCGCTCGACCAACATTACTTTCAGTGGTGAATATGCGCCGAAGGAAGCCGAGTGCCGATGGTAGACGACCGCGGTCGGCACATACCAGGCCTTCCAACCCAGCAGCCGGGCCCGAAGCCCCAGGTCAGCGTCGTCGCCGAAGGCGAAGAAGGTATCGTCGAAACCCCCAGTCTCCTGCAACAACTGCCGGTGGTATAGGGCCGCACAGGCATCGGGCCAGAGGATTTCCTCTGCCCGGTCGTACTGGCCGTTGTCGGCTTCCATGTGCCCACGGCCGCGATTCTGACCGTCCCAGTAAATCAGGTGCCCTGCCTTATCAATAACGCCGGGTAGGTCCTGAAACAGGATTTTCCCACCCAGCATGCCGATCCGATGCGCCCCATCTGCGTACCGTAACAGCTCTTCCAGCCATGTTGGGTCGGCGATGGCATCGTTATTGAAAAGAGCGATCCATTCTCCATGCGCCCGGCCGAACGCCAAGTTGTTGGCGCGGCAGAAGCCGGTGTTGTCCGGCAGAAAGAGAGCTTGCGCGTTGGGAAGCCGTTCCGTCCAGCTGCCGATTAGCTCCCTGCTGCCGTCGACAGAACCGTTGTCCACCAGTATGAATTCCCGTTTTGGCCAGGTCTGCCTTGCGAGCGAGGCGAGACAGTCGTCGAGAAGAGCCTTGCCGTTCCAGTTTACAACCACAATGCTGACTAGAGGACTAGCAAGCGAACTCATACCACCTCATACCGCCGATTAGCGGAGAGACGGCCTGAGGGCCGTCTCAGGGATTTGTGACTCAAAAGAGACGGCCCTCAGGCTGTCTCTCCGAAATGCCAACCGTTTCAACGCCGTCAGGCCTAGAAAATTTCATTTCTTCGTTTCTAAGAACCTCCGGGCATCATTTTGCCGCGGAATGTGCTTCTCTGGCAGCCCCGGTAGGGGCGCGTAATGTTAGCCCACAGCGTAAGCTGTGGGATTTATAGATGATTGACAATATGCCAGCCCCGGCACGGGCGAAAGAATCAGCAGGAAGAATGAAAGTCATTCCCAGATGTAATGCTCATCTTATTCGGGACATCGCAATTTTTCAAGACCTGACACCCGATTAAAGTTGTAAAAGGATTTCGCCATTAGGATAAATTGGCTTCATGCAGAGTTGGTAACGGCAGTCGCGTGCTGCAACTGCTTGGTCGGCGCCGCCTGCCCAAAACGGGCTAGCTACTAACGGAGTTCGCCGTGAATATCCGTGGTCAGGGCGGGGCATCGGGAATTTTGTGGAAGTGAAAAAAAGCAGCCTGGGAGACAACACTAAGGCGGCGCACCTGACCTATCTGGGAGACTCCGAGATTGGAAAAGATGTAAATATCGGCGCCGGCACCATTACGTGCAATTACGACGGCTTCGCCAAAAACCCCACCTACATCGGTGACGGTGCGTTCATTGTGGTTCTGATGTTCCAATCGCCGGACGGTCCCTCTTTCCGGCCGCGACCCGGTTTCGGACAACTACCAGCCTGTCTGGATGCTTCTCAAGTGGGGTGACAAACCATCGCCATAGAAGTAACCTTTCTGATCCCAAGAACTTCTTGAACCTTCGGATACCTGAGTTTAAGGCAGAGAGGGAAAGCCTTCTCGTTGCATCCGGTCAACTGAAGTTGACCATCAAAATGCACCTTCATCCGGAACGATACACGCATGGCTACGGTGGCGGGACGGGTTACGGCTTGGATCCGACGTCCGGATTTGATATTCCTAACATCACGCTTGATAGCCAATATCTGAGCATCCGAGAAATTCTCAACCGGCTGATCCTGATCAATGGCAACGCACTATGGGTTGTGAATTTCATTCCAGGATTGCTGTTGCAAGACGAAGATTTCCTTGCGCAAACTTACTATTTGTTTCCCGCTCGTGAAGCGATAAGAGGATTTTATTGGGACCTCATCCCATTGGGTAAGAAAAAGAAATCTCAGTAGGAATTTCTTCCAAAGATGCTTGTGTTCCACTATTACTGGGGAATTGTCTGAAAGGCGCTCTGGCATGGTGGTGGAAAAAACCACAAAGGACCTAGAGTGGCAAAGCCACAACCTAAAGAAAAAGCCGTCTACGGCCACGTTCACGTGCACGTCAACGACCACGGCTACGTCCACGGTAACGAAAAACAATTCCAAAAGAGCAGCGATTGGTGAACGTTGTCGTGGACGTTGACGTGGTCGTGAACGTGCACGTGAACGGTGGTTTCCATTCGGCCAAAACTTGGTAAAAAAAACAAGATTCTGCCAACTTATTACACTAAGGACACGACGGTTACTTCATCGAAAGTCAACCTGCCTACGCGCGTGGACCGGTCAGCGTTCAGCTCCCCTCTTCGCTGCAGTACCCTTTGCCGCCCTCAAAATATAAGTCACCATCGCCAGCGCGCATTGATTGCCGCCTCCGTCGCTGATCTTCACTTCCCCCACTGCCAGCGTATTGCCGCGGCGCAAGATTCGGGCATCGGCCAAGGCAAGATCTCTGACCACGGAAAGATAATGGATGTTCATGTCTACAGTCAGGAGCTGGCAATTGGGGGAAGTAGCCGCGTAAATGGCGAAAGCCACAGCGCTGTCTGCCAGAGCGGCAATCACCCCACCGTGCATGTAGCCGTAGGCCTGCATTAACTCTTCGCGCAACGGCAAGCAAAGGCGGCAGTGGTCTGCCTCGAGATGATCCAGCCGCGCTCCCAGGAATTTGAGGAAGGCAACGGTTTCAAATTTCTGGCGAGCCCAGGCGACTGCGTCAGTCATGAATGACGAATGCCGAATGTCGAATGTCGAATGATGGTTTCGGGTGTCGGGTTCCGGGTCTCGGGTTCCAGCTTCCGATCTCCACGTTTCCACGGCTCCTCAGTTGGGCCAAACCTTCCATGTGCTGCATCGTGGCCGAGGAAACATTGGCGATTTTGTTCGATATTCGCCATTCGTCATTCGACATTCGAAATTCGTCATTCCACTTTTCCTGCTGCAATGACGCCCTCGTGGTATTCCTGAAGGCTTCGCACGTCCAGGTTTTCCCGCTGCAATTCGCGGATGGCGCTAATGGCGGCGCGCGCACCAGACAGGGTTGTGATGCAGGGAACGTTGTACTGCGTGGCCGCGCGGCGAATCGCCTTCTCGTCAAAGAAGGACTCGCGCCCGAGCGGAGTATTGACCACCAGATCGATTCGATCGCTCTTTATCAGGTCCACAATGTTGGGCCGGCCTTCGTTGACCTTGTACACAAATTCCACATCCGCTCCCGCCTGCTTGAGAACCTCCGCCGTCCCTCGCGTGGCGACGATATGAAATCCAACACCAATGAAGTCCTTACCGATGCGCGCCGCATGCTTCTTGTCGTGCTGGTTGACGCTGAGGAAGACAACGCCGCTGCGGGGCAAGATCGTGCCTGCCGCGATTTGAGATTTTGCGAACGCAATCCCAAACGTGTCCGCCACTCCCATGACCTCGCCAGTGGATTTCATCTCGGGACCAAGAATCGTGTCCACTCCTGGAAATTTTGAAAACGGAAACACCGGGGCTTTGATGTAACAATGCCTCACGTCCAGCTCGTCCTTCAGCCCGAAATCCCGCAGCTTGGCGCCCACCATCAACCGGGCAGCTATCTTCGCCAGCGGCACTCCGGTGGCCTTTGAAACGAATGGCACGGTGCGCGAGGCCCTAGGATTAACTTCCAGCACGTAAACCTGGTCCTCCGCCACGGCAAACTGGACATTCATCAATCCCACCACCCTGAGTGCTTTCCCCAATTGCTGCGTGATCTGCCGCATCTGGTCCAGATGTTTCTGCTGGATGATAATGGGAGGCAAAACCGAAATGCTGTCGCCCGAGTGGATTCCCGCCTCTTCGATATGCTCCATGATGCCGCCGATAACCACGGACTCTCCATCGGCAACAGCATCCACGTCATATTCAAACGCATCTTCCAGAAATTCATCGATCAACACGGGACGTCCCGCGGAGGCCTCAACAGCCGACTCCATGTAGTGCTCGAGGCTTTTTTCGTCGAAGACGATAACCATGGCGCGCCCGCCCAGCACGTAAGAGGGGCGCACCAGAATGGGAAATCCGATCTTCTGGGCCACGCGCCTGGCTTCTTCTATCGAAGTCGCCGTCCCATTTTTCGGCTGGCGGATATTAAGTTCGGCCAGCAGCTTCCCAAACCGCATCCGATCTTCAGCCAGGTCGATCGAATCTGGAGAGGTGCCGATGATCGGAACTCCAGCACGGTTCAGTTGGTTGGCAAGTTTCAACGGAGTCTGGCCGCCGAACTGAACAATAACGCCGTCAGGGTTCTCCGCCTCGACAATGTTCATCACATCTTCAAAAGTGAGCGGCTCAAAATAGAGGCGGTCCGAAGTATCGTAGTCGGTCGAGACAGTCTCGGGATTGCAGTTGACCATCAGCGTTTCGTAGCCCGCGTCTCTGAGCGCGAAGGCGGCATGGCAACAGCAGTAGTCAAACTCGATGCCCTGTCCGATCCGATTCGGCCCGCTGCCCAGGATCATTATCTTTTTGCGATCCGTCGGCGCGGCTTCGTCCTCTTCTTCGTAACAGGAATAAAGGTAGGGAGTATAAGACTCGAATTCTGCTCCACAAGTGTCCACTCGCTTGAAGACGGCGCGGATTCCTCTCCGCTTCCGCTCTGCTCGCAACTGCTCTTCGCTGCAGGGGCTATTTCTGGAAAACAGTTGAGCCAGCCTCTCGTCCGAGAATCCCATTCTTTTGGCTTCCAGCAGGGTTGAGTCCTCCACCGTCTGCAGGCTTTCTCCCGCCAGGCGGCTGCTCATTTCTACAATCTCTTTCAGTTGCTGGAGAAACCACGGATCAATTCGAGTCCACTCATACAATTTTTCAATGGGGGTGGCCCGTGACAGCGCGTGATGGAGGTACGCCAGGCGCTGGGGCGTCGGCTGAATCAGATTTTCAACCAGCCGGTCAGGGTCAATCTTTTCGCTCGCCAGGCTCTTTCCTGTTTCAAGCGAGCGCAATCCCTTTTGCAGCGCCTCCTTGAAATTCCGGCCTATGGCCATCACCTCACCCACAGACTTCATCTGTGTCCCCAAGACCGTGCTGGCCTCGGGAAACTTTTCAAATGCCCACTTAGGGATTTTCACGACGGTGTAGTCAATCGTCGGCTCAAAGCAGGAGGGCGTCTTGCGGGTGATGTCGTTGGGAATCTCATCCAGCGTGTAACCCACCGCCAGCCGAGCGGCAATCTTGGCAATGGGAAAACCGGTCGCCTTGCTGGCAAGCGCCGAGCTGCGCGAAACACGAGGATTCATCTCTATGACCATCATGCGGCCATTGATGGGATTGAGCGCAAACTGGATGTTCGAACCGCCGGTTTCAACGCCCACCCGCCGAATCACCTTTATGGCCGCGTCCCGCATGCGCTGATACTCTTTGTCGGTCAGCGTCTGGGCGGGCGCCACCGTGATGGAATCGCCCGTGTGCACGCCCATCGGGTCAAAATTCTCAATCGAGCAAATAACTACCACGTTGTCCGCCAGATCGCGCATAACTTCCAGCTCGAATTCCTTCCACCCGATGATGGATTCCTCAATCAGCACTTCATGGATCGGACTGGCCGCCAGCCCGCGATTGACGGTCTCCTCAAACTCTTCACGGTTGAAGGCGATGCCGCCGCCAGTCCCTCCGAGCGTAAACGAGGGACGAATGACGCAGGGGATTCCCACGCGTTCCAGCAGTGATAAAGCTTCGTTGTAAGTGGTGGCGAACCCCGACACGGGCACTTCGAGACCCACTTCCTGCATGGCCGCCTTGAATTCCCGTCTGTCCTCCGCCACTTTCACGGCAATCAGTTTGGCGCCGATCATCTCCACGCCGAACTCTTCCAGCACTCCGCGTTCGGACAGTTCGACGGCCAGGTTCAGCGCTGTCTGCCCGCCCACGGTGGGCAACAGCGCGTCGGGCCGCTCGCGTTCCACGATCAGCCTCAGCGAGTCGGCCGTCAGGGGCTCAATGTAAGTACGATCCGCCAGCTCGGGATCGGTCATGATGGTGGCGGGATTGGAGTTCACCAGCACCACTTTATATCCTTCGGCCCGCAGCGCTTTACATGCCTGCGTCCCCGAGTAATCGAATTCGCAAGCCTGCCCAATGACAATCGGTCCCGACCCGATGATTAAGATTTTCTTTATGTCATCGCGACGCGGCATCAGGATTCCTTATGTTGTTTCATCAGGCTGACAAAATCGTCGAACAGGTAGAGCGAATCGTGTGGGCCGGGGGATGCCTCAGGATGATATTGGACCGAAAAAACCGGCAACTGACGGTGCCGCATTCCCTCCAGCGTCTGGTCGTTGAGATTGACGTGGGTAATCTGGATCTCGCGCTCGTTTAAAGAATCGGGGTCTACCGCAAAACCGTGGTTGTGGGCGGTTATCTCGACCTTTCTTTGAATCAGGTTCTTGACCGGCTGGTTTCCGCCACGATGCCCAAACTTAAGTTTGAATGTCCTTCCGCCGAAAGCAAGCCCCAGGAGCTGGTGGCCCAGACAGATGCCGAAGATCGGCACGCGGCCCAGCAGCTTACGAATATTCTCCACAGCGTAGTCAAGGGGCTGTGGATCTCCCGGGCCATTGGAGAGGAAAATTCCGTCGGCCTTCATGGCAATCACGTCTTCGGCGCTGGCGCGCGCAGGGACCACCGTTACGTCGCAGCCGTGCGCGGCCAGAAGCCTCAGTATGTTTTGCTTAATTCCGTAGTCGAAAGCGACAACTTTAAAGCGGGGATGGTCCGGCGCCGGCCACCGGTACGGCGCCTGGCACGAAACGCCGGTTGCAAGATCGCATCCCTCCATGGGAACTACAGCGCGCGCCCGCGCAACGGCATGCTGGGGCGTCAGGCCTTGCTGCGAGGAAACGAATCCTCGCTGAGCGCCCGAATCACGAATATGGCGCACGAGCCGCCGCGTGTCGATACCGGCGATTCCGGGAATGCCATAGCGCGCCAGATACTCATCCAAAGACCCGGAAGCTCGCCAGGAGCTGTAAATCGCGCTGTTCTCCTTGACCACAAATCCGCTCACGTGCGGCCGTTCGGATTCGACATCCTCCGAATTGGTGCCGTAATTCCCGATCAGCGGGTACGTCATTACGACGATCTGTCCCGAGTATGACGGATCGGTAAGCACCTCCTGATAGCCGGTCATGGAGGTATTGAAGACCACTTCACCGCCGGCGTCGCCGACGTAACCAAACGCTGTGCCCGAGAACGTAGTTCCGTCTTCCAGGGCAAGAATGGCCGAGTTTTTCATCAAGAGTGGGAGCCGTGAACCGGCTTTTTAAGGATTGGATCGAAAACGGAGGCGGCAAAACTGACCCACGCCCTCTCTGTTTTCGACGCTGCTCTCGAAAATACCTTAATGAAATGACTGGCCGTTGGGCACTGACCGGCTGACCGTCGACCAGTCGTTTCGTCCATGAGCTATCTTACAGTTCCCAAGCGGGAAACGGGCCAATACACGAAAATCGCCTTGCCGAAAATATTGCTTTCCGGAACCAGCCCCCAGTTTCGACTGTCGTTACTTGAATTTCGGTGATCCCCGAGCACGTAGTAGAAGCCGGACGGGACCGCCTGAGGCTTGTACGACTCGTAGTCAAAGTATTCAGGCGGGACATAAGACTCGTCCATCGGCTTCCCATTGCGAAAGACCCGGCCGCGTATTACCTCGATCCGGTCTCCAGGGACTCCGATGACCCGCTTGATGAATGATTTGCTCACGTCTTTGGGGTACCAGAAAACTACAACATCGCCCCGGTGAACTTCTGAAAAGTGATAGACGAACTTGTTCACGAATACCCGTTCCTGGTCCACCAGGTTGGGCTGCATGCTGGTTCCTTCCACTTTTACCGGTTGGATGACGAAGACCACAATCAGGATGGCGGTCACCGCGGCAAAGAATATATCCCGCGCCCATCCTTTCAGCTCTCTAAGCAATACAATGGAACCATCCCTTTGATCTGCGAGGGGCCGAGCGGGGGTTGATTCCTGAGTCTCGGCGAAAGTTTGCTTCAGTTCTTCCATATCCTCTGTTTATTTTGCGCGGCAGATTATAGCATAGCCGACCTGCCTGCTGTATGATACCGACAAGGATGAGAAAATTGTTTCAAAGTTTTTAAAAAATGCCTGCCCCTCACGGCGAAATTGCCTTCATCATACCAGCCTTGAATGAGGAATCGGCGATCGGCCGAGTGCTCGCCGAGATTCCGTCGGAATTGGCCGCAGATGTGATCGTCGTGGACAACGGCTCCACTGACGGCACAAGCGGCGCGGCCATGGAAAGGGGGGCAAGAGTGGTGCACGAGCCAAGACGCGGCTATGGTCGCGCATGTCTGCGCGGTTTGGCAGCGCTGCAGCCGCGGACGCGATACGTTGTTTTTTTGGATGCCGACCACAGCGATTTTCCCCAACAGGTATCCGGCTTACTCCGGCCGCTTCAGGAGCAGGATTTCGATATCGTTATTGGGTCGCGCACGCTGGGGCGAGCGGAAAGGGGCGCCCTCCACCCCCAGCAAAGATGGGGGAATTGGCTGGCAACAATCTTGATTCGATGTCTCTACAATGTTTCTTATACTGACCTGGGTCCGTTCCGCGCGGTGCGGCGTGAAACGCTGGACCGCCTGGACATGAAAGATCCCGGTTTCGGATGGACGGTGGAGATGCAGGTAAAAGCTGCCTGCCTGGGGCTTAAAGTAAGAGAAGTCCCAGTGGACTACAGAACGCGCATCGGTGAGAGCAAGATTTCTGGAACCTTCAGGGGAACAGTGCTGGCGTCTTGTGCAATCCTGAGGACGATCCTTCGTTACCGTACCAATCTTTCATCTTGAGTTCATGAGTCGGTTCAGAGGGTTGCCGCAGAAGTGGATTCTGCTATTTTTCTATCTGGCACTGGTTCTCTTGCTGGTGGCGGTCTACACGCACCTACTCGACCTGCCGCCGATTGATGATCCCAGCCGTCTCTTCAACTCGAAGTAACGCCAATCGCGCTCAGTATCTCTTCGTCACTGAGAAGATGATCCGACTCCTTCGCGACATTGAAGATACGTTCTACCCGATCATCATCGACTGCAATTCCGCGGCTCTTTAGCCAATAGATGACGTTGGATTTCCCGCTCATCGGTCCAATCTCAATTATCTGATTCATTCCGAACAGATGCGAGGGTACGCCTGAATAGACGATATTTGCCAGCGCTGTGTTGCCCTTGTTGAGTGCCTTGATCACGGCAGCAGCATGCACGCCGGTTGCTGTGCGGAAAGCGTCCACGCCAAAAACGGGATAGTTGCTGGGTATGGGAACTTCAACTGCTTCGGAAATTGCAAAACAATAATCGCGCAGCCGGGACAAATCACGGTCGATGTAGCCCATCAGTTTCAGGTTCACCAAGAGCAAATCCATCGGAGTGTTTCCCACTCGCTCGCCAATCCCCAGTCCCGTGGCGTGAATCTGGTCTGCGCCCGCGCGAACTGCGGCGATGCTGTTGATGATGGACAAACCTCGATCGCTGTGCCCATGCCAGTCCAGTCTGACTTTCTTGTTGGTGGGCTCAATGACTTGCCGCCGGATGAACCCAAGCAAAGCGCCAACACCGTCGGGCGTAGCGTGGCCGACCGTGTCACAGGCGACCAGAGCGTGTGCTCCCGCGTTAATCGCCATGCGGTACAGCGCGCAGATGGCATCGGGATGGGATCGAATAGTGTCCTCGGTTACGAACATTACTGGCAAGCCGCTTTTCACCGCGTAACTCACGGCCTCCTCGGAGATTCGCAGCACTTTGTCCAGCGTCCAATCCTCGGCATATTGGCGAATGGGGCTGCTGCCAATGAAAGTGGCCGCCTCGATGGCGATTCCAACGTCCTGTGAAATGCGCACGATCGGCTCCACATCGGCGATCACCGTTCTGGCGGCACAATTAGGCCGAATCTTCATGTGCTGGTCGGCGATCTCTTTTGCCAGACGCCGGGTGTGTTCGGCGGCCCGGGGTCCGGCGCCGGGCAGACCGATATCGGCGGATTCAATGCCGAGCTCCTCCATCAAGTGCAGAATCTTCAGCTTTTGCTCAATGGGAGGATCCTTTACCGATGGAGATTGCAGGCCATCGCGCAAGGTCTCATCGTCGAAAGTTACGTTGCATTTTGAGACTGGATCTCCGGCCTGGTTCCAATCGTGGATCAAAGTCGCGTGCATGCCGGTATTATAGAACAGCGCGAAGCCTGCAAGGTTCCTACTGTCGGTGATAATTAGGTGCGCAGTTACGCCGGCGTAAAACGCCGGCTTGGAGTTTGGACATTTTGTAGAGACTGCCTGCCGGCCGTCTCTTCTCACAAAATGTAAAATTCCCTGGGAAGAACCTTAGGCCGTCCGTCGCGATGTAACCGCCCCGCTGAGACGGCCCTCAGGCCGTCTCTCCACTCCAAAAAATATAGAAACTAGGGAGTCCGCTGGTGATCACTTCAACGGAGGACTCAAAGGCTGACCTGACTGGCTGAAGAAATCTATCCTCCCCGTTGACGCCTGCCCCGCCGACCCGCTGAATAGCAGGAACTGCGTTATGTAGCCGCCACCATCCACGAAATGAGGCAGCAATACGGGTGGAAGCATGGGGCCGCTAGCTTCGTTAACCGGCGCTGTCGTAGTGATGAGAAAGTCGCCTCTCTCATTGGTGCGGCCTCGCAGGCCAATGACCGAAATTCCTTGGGGGGAGCTGGTGGATAGACGCAATAGCCCCTGGAATGGAACAGGTAAGGATTCGAATCCCGGAATCTGGTCCAGAAATACCGCCGTCTGGCCGGTGCCCGGTACCACGAGCTTTCCGGTCAGTCCCAGTGACCCGCCCGACAACGTGGTGAGTTCAAAATTGACGTCTGCGGCGCCCGGCGACGGATTCGCTATGGCAACGCCTGTTCGGATCGAATCCGGCTGGCTGGACACCTCCGCATACATGCGGAAAGCGGCCTCAGGTCGAAGCAACGGCACGCTCGCCTCTGTCACTGTGACTCCAGCGTTCTTTAATGAGAATATTCCCAGACCTGCCGGTGCGCCACTGCCTTCAGCAGGGATTAGGCGAATTGATCCTACTTTGGGAACAGCAGCAGCACCCGAAGTCGACAGCCGCCGCGAACTCCTGGGCGCGATCGTATATGCAAACGCGCTCTCGGTCTCACCCTCTATGGCCACCGCGACCGGTTCAGCCGGCGTCGTGTCGCTCCCCTGGCCTACAAACTGCACCGTTCCCTCGATCACCTGATCGGTCGGATTAATCAGCACCAGTTGCGTGGTCCAACCGCCGCCATCCGCAAAGTGTGGGAACAAGGCCGCTCCTGGCGCCTCTGCCAACAGCTCTACAACCGGCAACGTTGTGATCAGAAACTCAGACCGTTCGTTAGTGAATCCCCGCAGGGCAATGGCTGCAACCGGAATATTCGCGTTGAAGGTGAGAGTTCCATTAATACTTGAGCCCCCGTTGAATGGCTCCTGATTGAGAAACGTAGCTATCTGGCCGTTGGCGGGAATTGTGAAGTCACCGGCGCCAAAGTCAACGCCGTCGGCATCGGTGAAATAAAAGGAAATCATTGCATCCTGATCATTGGGATTCGCGATCGCCAGACCGGTATTGACCGAATCACTTACCTCTGCGTAGATTCGTGCCGTCTGTAGCAGCACCGACACGGGCACCCCGGCTTCGCTTACCAGAATTCCGTTTTGACGAAGCCCGAAGATGGCCAGTCCCGAAGGAGAAGTTTGACCGCTGTCGGGTTGTACTCGAGCATAACCAATAACAGGAGTATCTGAACTTCCAAGAGTGGTAATGGACATACCTCCACGATCAGCATATGCATATCTGGTCGCTCCCAGCACCGCCGCCTGCTCTATACCAAGGGCAACACGGTCGCTGGCCGCGTTATTGAAAAAATTGGCATCTTTAGCGTGCGATAGAGTCGCCGTATTGACGAATTGCTGAGGGGCGGAATCGCTCACATTCACAGTGAGCGTAATGCTGCTGCTGTCTCCGGTGGCCAGAGGTCCCGCGTTAGTGCAGGTAACGACCTGGCCGGAAGCCGAGCAGCTCCAACCGGTACCGGTCGCCGAAACAAAGCTCGTGCCCGCAGGAAGATTGTCGATTACTGTGATCGTCCCGGTGATCGCGACAGATCCGACGTTGTCCACCGTCAGCACGTAGGAACCATTCTCGCCGGCGTTGAAAGTACCAATGTGTCGCTTGGAGAGAGCGAGATCCGGACCGCCGCTGCTCTGCGTCAGCGTGAAAGTTTGGCCAGCAATGGTAATTGCGCCGCTTCGCGTGGCACCCGTAGTGTTAGCCGCGACCGAGTAGTTTACAACCCCGTCACCCTTCCCCGTAACGCCGGCGGTGATCAGGATCCAGTTGACATTGCTCTTCGCCGTCCAGGAGCAATCCCCCGGTCCGGACACAAACACACTCCCCTTCTCGGCGGCCGGGCCGTGGGTCCTGCTGGTGGGCGCTAAAGAGAAGGGACAACTGGGCTCCTGCGTCACCGTGAAGGAAACTCCAGGAAAGTTGATCGTTCCGGTGCGCGACTTCAGGCCTGGGTTGGCAGCCAGCGTGTAGGTTACGACCCCGTCGCCATTTCCATTCTTGCCCGCGGTTATGACTATCCACGAAACCGTGCTCGTTGCCGTCCAGGGGCAACCTTCCGGCACCGATACAAATATGATGCCGGTCTCGGCTCCTCCCCCGTGAGACCGGGTAGAGGGAGAAATGGAGATTGGACAACTGGTGGGCTGCGTGATGGCAAAGGTCTTTCCTGCAATGGTTATCGATCCGGTACGAGACGTCGGACCGGTATTCGCTTTTACCGAGTACTTGATAACGCCGTCACCGCTGCCAGTTTTGCCCGCAGTAATAGTGATCCAGGTGGCGCCGGGTGAAGCAGTCCAAGTACAACCGGTAGCGCCACTCACGGTAATGGTGCCGGTTTCGGATCCGGTACCGTGAGTGCGGCTGACGGGATCAATGGCGAAGTTCGGGCAGGGCGTATCCTGCGTGATCGAAAACTGTCCCTGCGAGAAGTCCAGACTTATGCCGCCTTTGCGCTGCTGAGGAGTTGTATTAGCCGCGAGCCGATAGCTGACCGCGGTCCCACCTGTGGCCTTTGCCGGCGAAGTGATGACAATCCACGCAGAGTCGCTGGACAGCGTGTAGGGGCACAGGCCCGTCATCACTATCTTGAAATTCCCGGTCTCAGTGCCCGTTCCGTGGGAGCGGTGGAATGGTTCGTAAAAGTAAGGGCAACCGACGCCTTCCTGATAAACGGTGAAAGTCTTTCCCGCAATTGTTATCGTTCCGTCGCGCAAACGATTGCCAGGATTCGCTTCCAAAGTATACGACACACTGCCGTTGCCAACACCGCTCTTGGCGGAGCCAAGCTTGATCCAGGTAGCATTGCTTACGGCGGTCCAGGTGCAGGCGCTGGTGGTCGTTATATTTACCGATCCTCTTTCGATTACCGCCTTGTGAATACGGAATTCTGGGGAAATCGAATAAATACAACTTGTCGGCTGTGTGATCGTGAAGGTCAATCCGGCAATGGTCATCGTACCGGTGCGGTCAGCCGGTGTGGCGTTGGCCGTAATTTCGTAAGTCACTGTTCCGTCGCCTTCTCCACTGCTCCCTGATGTGATTTTGATCCAAGGCACGTTGCTCTTAGCCGTCCAGCCGCAGCCTCCGGGTGCCTTGACGGCGATATCACCCGTTTGCGCGTCCGGGGTGTGAGTACGGCTGGCCGGTACCAAAGAAAATGGACAACGATTAGCTTGACTGATAGCGAAGGTCTGGCTGCCGATAAGAATAACGCCATTGCGAGCAGTATTCGCGTTGTTGGCTGCCACCATGTAATTCACCGTGCCGTCGCCGCTGCCGGTGACGCTTGAAAGGATGACAATCCAGCTGGCGTTGCTGGTGGCTGTCCATTTGCAGCCGCTTGGAGCCTGTACGGATATCGTGCCAGCCTCGGCCTCCGAACCGTGAGACCGGCTTGACGGTGAAAGCGTGAAGGGACAGGGAGTATCTTGCTTGACGCCGAACGTCTGTCCGCCAATAAAAATCGCTCCATTGCGGACGGAATTACTGGTATTGGCGGTTAAGGAGTAAGTTACCGTTCCATCGCCTATGCCGCTGCTCCCGGAGGTGATCGTGATCCAACTAACGTTGGCTGCGGCGTTCCACTTGCAGCCTGGGGTCGCGCTGACGGAAATGGTATCTGTCTCTGCGCCGGAACCGTGCGATCGGTTTGCCGGTGTTAACGAAAACTTGCACTGATCGCCGGTCTGCGCCGCTGCGGCAGGCGCTGAAAACAGCAATAGGCCAACGAAGCAGAGCCAACGGGCAATTTGAGAGGTCATTTTCATCTTCTGTAATTTTTCCTTTTTTCTGTTGGCGGACGCTGTCTTCCGGCGATCCAAGAGGCCTAATAATCTCCTAAGGATTGCACACAAACTGTGCGCTGTCACACAGTATGTAATTTTCGGCGGTGGGAGAAGGATGGAACTGCGTTCGATTCAGGGGGCGCTATCTATCTAGCCCGGATTATTCACAAACATTCACCGCAGAGGACGCAAAGACCGCGGAGAATACCGCAAAGGGCAGGGCTGAAGCTTGAAGTATGAAGATCAGGACGAGTAGAAACGCTGTGCAATCTTGATGAGTCTTGGTGCGCATTTCATTCAAAATCTTGGCGGGATGTCTTCTTCCTGTATTTGATTGAAGAGCACCGGGGGCCCGATCTCATACTTGCATGATTTCTTGCTCTTTTTGGAGAGCTAGTTCATCGATCTGTTTGGTGTACTTGTCGGTCAGGTTCTGCACTTTCTCGAGCGCGTCCTTTTCTTCATCTTCGGAGATCTTTTTATCTTTTAGAAGCTTCTTCAAGCGCTCGTTGGAATCGCGGCGAATTTGCCTCACAGCCGTGCGGTGGTCTTCTGCCACCTTACTGACATGTTTTGACAAAGATTGCCGGCGCTCCTGGGTCAGCGGGGGAATGGGAATCCGTATGATCTTACCATCTGACGACGGATTGATTCCCAGATCGGACATGCGCAAAGCCTTGTCGATACCGGCAAGAACCGATATATCCCAGGGCTGCACGGTGATCATGTTGGGCTCCGGGACATGCAGCGTTGCCACTTGATTAATCGGGGTCGGCGTTCCGTAATAATCCACGGTGACGTGGTCGAGCAGATGGACCGAGGCGCGTCCGGTGCGAACCGCACTGAGGTTGTCCACCAGGTCGCGGATTGTTTTCTCCATGCGACCGCGAGTTTCATCCAGGATTGGTTTGATCATAGCTATGTCCGAATAAAGGAACCAATCTTTTCGCCCAGGATGGCTCGCCGGATGTTCCCCTGTTTCTTCAGATTAAAGACGATGATGGGAAGCTGGTTATCCATGCACAGAGAGATGGCCGTCGCATCCATCACCTTCAAGCCTCTCTCCAACGCCTGCAAGTAGGTGAGCTCCTGGAAAAACTTGGCGTCTTTGTTTTTCATCGGGTCGGAATCATAAACGCCGTCCACTTTTGTCGCCTTTAGAATTACATCGGCCCGAATCTCCATGGCGCGCAGGGCTGCGGCTGTGTCGGTGGAGAAGTAGGGATTTCCCGTGCCCGCGCCAAAAATGACGATGCGCCGTTTTTCCAGGTGGCGAATCGCACGCCGGCGGATAAACGGTTCCGCCACCTCAGCCATGGTTATGGCCGAAAGAACGCGGGTGTAAACACCCTTGTTTTCCAGTGCATTCTGGAGAGCCAGCGCATTAATTACCGTCGCCAGCATTCCCATATAGTCGCCAGAGACGCGGTCCAGACCGGCGGCGCTGAAAGACACGCCGCGAACAATATTTCCGCCTCCCATGACAATGGCCACTTCGACGCCCAGGTTATGGATATCGATGATCTGGTCGGCGATGTCATCCATGACCTGCAGATCAACGCCGAAACCCTTTTCCCCGATCAGAGCCTCTCCACTTAACTTAACCAACACCCGCTTGAAAACAGGTTTCCTGGCGGGCTCGGCCAGTTCGCGTGAAGGTGTTCCGTCGGGGGCCATCCTTACTCTCCTAAACGATAGCGCGTGAAACGCCTCACGGTGATTTTGGAACTCGCAACCGTCTTGGAGGCGACCAGTTTGCCGACGGTAACATTCGAGTCCTTAATAAAGGCTTGATCGTACAGACAAACCTCAGAATAAAACTTTGATAATTTTCCTTCAACAATTTTGTCCAGTATGCCGGCTGGTTTTCCTTCTTGGGCGGCTTGCTCCCGATAAATCTCGCGCTCTCGCGCCAGGTCCTCCGCCGTAACATTTTCGCGATTGATGTAATGTGGGTCGGAAGCCGCGATGTGCATGGCCAGGTCGCGCGCCAGTTGCCGCAGGTCATCATTGGCGGTGCTATCCATCCCACTCAACTCCACCAAGACGCCGATTTTTCCGCCGGCGTGGATGTAAGCTTCGCAGTAGTCACCCTGATAACGTACGAAGCGCCGCACCACGATGTTTTCTCCGATGGTGGCGATCTTTTCAGAAACAAACTGGCTCCAGTTTACCGCCTTGCCCTTAACAGGCTGTTCATACAACGCTGCACCCTCGCCTACATCTGCCGCACGCACTTTAACAGGTTTCTCGGCGGCGATGTGAGCGGCTACCCTGTTTACAAGGTCCTTGAATTCATCGGTCTTGGCGACAAAATCTGTTTCACAGTTTACTTCGACGAGCACACCAGTTTTTCTGTCATCGGACAGATAAGCGCCAATGGCGCCGTCTTTGGCTACCCGACTGGCTTTCCGGGCCGCCGTCGCCAGACCCTTCTTGCGAAGAATAGTAATCGCTTCATCCATGTCGCCCTGGGACTCTTCCAGCGCCGATTTACATTCCATGAAGCCTGCCCCTGTCTTATTACGCAGTTGTTTGACCTGCTCGGCTGGTATTGCCATCCGTCGGACCTCCTTCTTTCTGGTCAATTTATGACAAAAAAATAGCCTTCCGAAACTCTATCTTTCCGAATTTCGAAAGGCCGAAAATGAGAAACTAGGACTCAGTTTCGATGGGTACGTCGTTAACGGGCTCGGCAGGAACGCTCTCGCCGCTTGTATCGAGCGCATCAGTTTGCGACCGCGTCGATTTCTTTCTGCTGGCGCCTGAAGATTGGCGTTCCTCGTTCTTTGTCTTCCTCACATCCACAGCCCCTTCACCTGCCTGCTCCATTGACTGGGTCTCGTCAATCTCGAACTGCGGAGCGGCAACCGTTCTCTTGGCTTCTGCAGTCGCGGCAGCTTCCTCCTGGTCTTTGGTTTCTATCTCCCGGCGCACCTGGTACATCTGCTGCCCCGCTATGACGGCGTCGGCGATGGTGGAGGTGAAGAGTCGAACGGCCCGCAGGGCGTCGTCATTTCCTGGAATGACAAAATCCACATCCGCCGGATCACAGTTTGTGTCGACGATCGCCACGATGGGGATGCCGAGCTTCTTCGCTTCCTTAACGGCAATGCTCTCCTTCTTGGAATCAATGACAAACAGCACATCCGGCAGCCCCGGCATGTCGCGGATACCGAGCAGGTTTTTCTCCAACTGTCTGCGCTCTCTTTCCAGGCGGGCCATTTCTTTTTTGGAAAGCTTCTCGTAATGGCCGTTGGTCTTCATCGTCTCCAGTTCTTTAAATCGTTTGATGCTGTTCTGGATGGTCGCGAAATTAGTGAGCAGCCCGCCCAACCAACGGTTATTCACGTAATACATCCCGCATCGAAGCGCTTCCTCCGCTATCGCTTCCTGCGCCTGGCGCTTGGTTCCAACAAAGAGAATTGCCTTGCCCTGAGCTGCTGCATCAGTGACGAAATCAACGGCTTCTTTAAATAGTTTGATGGTTTTCTGCAGGTCGATGATGTAAATGCCGTTGCGCTCCCCAAAAATGTACGGCTTCATTTTTGGGTTCCAGCGCTTCGTCTGGTGGCCGAAATGAACACCGGCCTCCAGAAGCTGTTTCATTGAAATAGCAGCCAAACAATTCCTCCTTTATTAACGTTTGGAAAACTGAAATCTCTTGCGGGCGCCTTTCTGTCCGTATTTCTTGCGCTCCTTGATGCGAGGGTCGCGAGTCAACAGTCCCGCCTTCTTGAGGCGAGGACGCAACTCATTGTTAAAATCCAGCAATGCCTTGGTAATGCCAAGGCGAACTGCACTTGCCTGCCCGGATATACCGCCTCCGCCTACGTTCGCGTAAATGTCGAACTTTCCCAGATTGTCGGTGAGGATGAGTGGTTGTTTGATGACCATCCGCTGAGCTTCGTTGGTGAAATACTCAGCTACGTCGGACTGATTGACTACGATCTCGCCGTTTCCAGGCATCAGGAAAACGCGAGCCGTGGAACTCTTGCGGCGACCGGTGCCATAGTACTGAATTTTATCCAAACAACAGCTCCTTTGCTAGACTCTCACACCGGCAGCGGCAGGGGTTTTTGCGCCTGATGGGGATGCTTGCTTTCACGGTACACCTTCAATTTGCGGGCCATTGCTCTGCCCAGTTTGTTCGTCGGCAACATGCCGGTGATTGCCTCTTCGATAACCCTTTCGGGAAAGCGCTTCAATTTGTCACGCGCCGAGATCTGTTTGAACCCGCCCGGAATACCGCTGTGATGGCGGTAGAGTTTTTGGTCCAGCTTCCGTCCCGTAAGGCGGACCTTGCCGGCGTTCACAACAATCACAAACGATCCCGTATCGAAGAAGGGAGTATAACATGACCGATCTTTGCCCATCAGTAAAGTGGCAGCGCGGGTAGCCAATCGACCTAGCACGACGCCTTCGGCATCCAGCAAAAACCACTTGCGCTCTTTCCTCAAATCATCCACTTTGGGCAAATAAGTTTTCATGTCTAATTCTGTATATTCCTATCCAAAATTAAGCGAAACTGTTAAGCTACCGAAAAAGCATCATAGTGTCAATCGCGTTTTTTCGACGAAATACCTCTTCTGTGGAGTCCTTCCCAACGAATAGAAAATCCCGAAAGGACAATATCTTATCGCCGAGACTGGGCTGTGAGTGAGGTCACAGCTAGGAGACCTAAATTCGATTATCCTTTGCGCATGTCTCTAACAATCTGTATCCTAATAGCCACGTTTGTGGCCTCCCGGTACCGACCGCTGGCCGCGGTTCGCGTTCGGGTGCGTCGCCTAGTGCCAAAGGGCTAAGCCCAAATTTCAGGGAAATAACAAATGCTCTCAAGAAATAAACATCTGGTTGGTCTTGACATTGGCTCCTCTGTCGTAAAAGCCGTCGAGCTGCGCGAATTGAAAAACGGTGAGTATGAGTTGGGCAGCCTGGGAATGGAACGGCTTCCCTCTGACGCTATCGTAGACGGGTCTATCATATCGAAAATTCCTGTGGCAGATGCCATCAACAAGATTTTCAAAGATAAGCAGATTAAGAACAAGAAAATCGCCACTTCGCTTTCGGGCCATTCGGTAATCGTGAAGAAAGTGACCGTACCCCTTCAGACTCCCGAAGAACTGGATGAATCAATTCAGTGGGAGGCCGAGCAGTACATCCCCTTCGAAATCAGCGATGTCCATATCGACTACCATATTCTCAAGGAAAATCCGGCTGCGGGAAACATGGACATTATCCTGGTTGCCGTGAAGAAGGAAAAAATCACCGATCAAACCAGCGTTATCTCGATGGCCGGCAAAGTCCCGGTGGTCGTGGATGTGGACGCGTTCGCTCTCCAGAACGCCTACGAACTGAATTACAAGCCTGACGCTGAGTCTGTTGTGGCGCTTCTGGACATCGGCGCCAGCACCATGACGTTAAATGTGCTGCGCGGCTCAGAGTTCATTTTCACGCGAGACATCACCATTGGAGTCAATCATTATTCCGACTTCTTCCAGAAGGAGATGCAGGTGACTCCGGAAGAGGTGGAACGTTTGAAGCGAGGCGAGTACCACGATGACCTGGAGCGCCAGCAGGCGGAAAAGATCCTGCGCACCGTTTCAGAAATCCTGGCACTGGAGATTCAGAAGACGGTTGACTATTTCAAAGCGACATCCTCGACTTTCGACGTCAGCAAACTGTACTTGTCAGGGGGCGGCTGCCACATACCCGGATTGAAGGAGCACTTTCAGCAGAAGCTGCAAATACCGGTGGAACTCTTCGAATCCTTCCGGGCCATCAAGCAGTTGCCCAGCGGGGTGACCCGCAACTATCTGGACACCATAGCGCCGGACATGGCCGTAGCGGTCGGCCTGGCGCTTCGAACAGCAACCGAATAGGGCGCGATAGAGTATGATTCGTATTAATCTTCTTCGTCAGAATGTCTCAACCGGGGGCCTCGTTACTCCCGAAAAACCCAACGTCGGATTCATAGCCCTGGCGATGTTAGCCGTCGTCGTTCTTGGAATGGGATTGTGGTGGTTCACGCTCGCCTCGGAAATCAGCTCCAAGAGGCAGCAGGCTGACAAACTGGAACGCGAGGCGCAGCGTCTGGCTGACGTGCAGCGTCAGGTCACTCAGTTTGAAAAACAGAAGAAGCTGCTGGAAGAGCGCATCGCGGTCATCGAGCGCTTGAAGACGAACCAGACCGGCCCGGTCACCCTGATGGACAGTGTCGTCAATAGTATTCCCGATCGTCCCACACTGTGGCTGACGGCTTTGAACCAAAATAGCGGTAAGGTCAAATTGGAAGGCAGGGCCTTCGACGTACCTTCGATTGCCGATTTTATCGCTAACCTTGGCAGAAGCCGATCCTTTAAATCTGTAGAACTTGTCTATTGGCAGGAGGAAGAGCCTGCCATCAAGTTTGAATTGAATTGCAGCTCGAAATAACTATGGCGCTGAAAGACTCAAGACTCGCAAATCTCCCATTTCGCACGCAGGCGATGCTCATTGCGTTGCTCCTGCTGGGGTTGGCGTACGTGTTCTACATTTACTTCGTCGCACCTAAGCGAGAAGAAGCCAAGGCACTGGAAACGCGGATCGCAAACCTTTTGAATGAAGTTCAAAAGGGGCAAATTGTGGAGGCGAGGCTGCCGCAGTTCAAACAGGAGATAGCCAAGCAGCGCGAATACCTGGAGAATCTGCGCCACATCCTGCCCGAGGAGAAAGAGACGGCCGACATCATTCGGAAAGTGCAACAAATGGCGGTCGATTCTAACTTGAGGATCAAGAGTTTTACGCCTCACCAGACTGTACAGCGCGACTTCTACGAAGACTGGCCGATATTGATCGCAGTCGAAGGGTCCTATGACAATCTGGGTGCATTTTTCGAGAAAGTGAGCCGGTTCACCCGGATTATCAACGTAGAGAACATATCCATCAAGGCTCTGGAAAGTCCCGGCAGCAGCCGGACACTTTCGGCTACTTGTACCGCGACCACCTTTGTATTCCTGGAGAACAAGGCAAAATCGTGAGATACCTATTACTAAGACTGATTATTTGCGTTTTGACGATACTTCCCTGCCTCGCAGAGAAGCCTGTCTCGAAGCCAGCTTCCGGGAAGAGTCCCTTGAAACCACCGGTGACTGAGAAAGCCTCCTTTCATCCCAACATCAAGCGCGACCCCTTCAAATCATTGATCGTTGGCGTCAAGAAAGATGCCAACAAAGAAATGCCTTCCCTGCCGACATTTCGCCCCGCCGGCCTTCCGGGAATTGCCGTCGCGGAAGTCAGCGTAATCGGCGTTGCATCCAACGTCAACTCGCGGTTAGCGATCCTCCAGGGAAAGGAGAAGGTCAGCTACTTCGGGAAGGTGGGCGACAAACTCTTCAACGGCTATATCTCTCAAATCGATCCGGACAAGGTCACCTTTGTCGAAGAAGCCGTGGGTCCGGACGGCAAAAAAATGCAGAAGCAGTCGATCAAGAGGCTCTACGCTGAGATGGAATCTCCTCAACAGCGGAGGGAATAATGAACAAGAAAAAGTTCCTGAACACTTTTATGGCCTTCTTACTGGTATTTCCGTCCCTGATTGCGGGCGAAATACCGGTGGCCGCCCTGGTTCCTGCGACGCATCAGGCTGCAAGGACGCAAAGACCCGCTCCCCCTGCGCCGGGCAGTCCTTACACGGGAGAACCGATCACCCTGGATCTGGTGAACGTGGATCTGGTGGATTTCTTCCGCATCATTTCTGAGTTGAGTGGCTTGAACCTGATCATCGACCCTGATGTGAAGGGAACCATTACCATTCATGTGGACAATGTTCCCTGGGACCAGGTGTTCGAGACGGTGCTGAAGAGTCACGGCCTGGAGAAAAAGATCGAAGGGAACGTCGTCCGCATCGCTACCAAAGATCGCCTGCGCGCCGAAGAGGAACAAACACAAAAACTTAAGCAGGCCGCCTACCTGGCGACAGATACGCTGACGATCACCCGCAGATTGAACTACGCCAAAGCGCCTGAGACCGCCAAATCGCTGGAAAAGCAACTCACGCAGCGCGGACAGATCAACGTCGATGAACGGACCAACACTTTGATTATTACCGACATCCCCGGCCAACTGGAGACTTTGACCAACCTGCTTAATCTGCTGGATGTCCCCGAGCGCCAAGTAGAAATCGAAGCCCGCGTTATCGAGGCCACGACCAATTTTTCGCGCGATATCGGACTCCAGTTTGGAATTCAGGTTGGATCCACTCCGTCCGTAACAGGCAGGACCGATCCAACCACTCTCAGCAACCGGCTGAACGATCCCAACAGGGAGCGGAACATCTGGACTTCCGCGATCGACCTGCCTCCGAAGGATCCGACCACGCACATCGGTTTCAGCTTGGGCAAGATACTCGACACGGTGCAATTGGACTTGGCGATCTCGGCGGCCGAGAAACGGGGCGAGGCTCGGATTCTCAGTAAACCCCGCGTATCGGCGCAAAACAACGTCGAAGCGACTATCACCCAGGGATCTCGAATTCCCATACCGGTGACTCAGAACTTCACTACCACGGTTCGTTTTGAAACTGCCGCCCTGCAGCTCAGGGTCACACCCCAGATCACCGACCAGAACACTATCCTGCTTAAACTGAAAGTGGAGAACAATATCCCCGATTTTACAGTTACCGTCCTGGGAATTCCGGTTATTCTGACCAGCGAATCCGAGACGCGCGTGCTCCTGGAAAACGGCGGAACCACTGTGATCGGTGGAATCTTTGTGGAAACCGAGCGTAACCAAAAGAACAAGGTTCCCGGACTCGGCTCGCTTCCAGCCGTGGGCAACATTTTCAGACAGCAACTGCGATCGCGCGATACCCGAGAAATACTGTTCTTCATTACGACGCGAATACGTTCCTAGGCAGTTCTGCTTTTTTGGTACTGTCCCATTCTCGGCATCCATCTCTCTTTTCGGGATGGATGCCGAGCTCCCTCGCATCCGTCAGAAACGACCAACTTCAAGCTTGAGATTCTCGGCGGTATCTTTGGTTTTCTACGCCGCTAATCATTAAATTCGTTTCGGGCCTTCGGCGTCTCCGGCTCCGGCTTGCTCGCTGTCCATATTGGGTTGCGGCCCTGCCGTGCCAGGTTCTCGGTGGTGAATCCTCGTGATAATCCGGCCGACCTAAATGACTGTAACGGCTTTTTCCTTGCCCTGTTCTGAAGCCAAACTTAGAATTACCCCTCAATCTTTGCTCGCGGTTCAGTACAGTTACTTCGGGCGGCTCGCCAAAGCCAGGTCAAGCCATGGATGGTGCGCATAGTAAGTCGATCAAAGGGTCAAGATTGTTTGCCAACCGCCGCTGAGGAGACATACGCCGAATGAACTTGAAGGAGATCAAGGAGTTGGTC
>DASXTB010000438.1:0-14669 GCA_036505615.1 Acidobacteriota bacterium | reverse complement strand
GCATTCTGCTTTCCGCTATTTCTTCGGCGTGAAGTCTTTCATCTTGGCCACCTTGACGCTCTCTGGCGCAAAGCGGCTCCCCAGGAAAAGGCCGCCGGTCATGGGCTGATAAAGTTCAATCGCGATCTGCGAGATCGGCATCGACGTTTCATTGAGCTTGCTCTTCTCGGTAAAAGTGATCGACGCGATTGCCAGGATCGGCCCGCTGTCATTGGGAATGTCCTTCATCGGTTCGGGCAGTACAAAGCCGGGGAAAAACTTCTGCACGGCGGCTTTGTGCATGTCGCTGTAATACCATCGCAACACGGCCTCTTTGTCTTCGAACCAGGCAAAAATAACATTTTTTCCGCTTTGCGTCCGTGCCGCCTCTACCCCCAGGCATCCCTTGACCGCCTTCAACCCGCCGATTAGATCGGGATAGTTTGCCATAGCCTGCCTGGATTCCTTGCCGCCTTCCTGAGCAGCGGCGGCTGCCAACATGGCGCAGAGAATTGCGCAGGCATTCACTGTTTTTATGAAGCGATGGTAGAAAATCCGGCTTTGTTGTTTACCTGTTCCGTGCTGAGTCATACGAAGCCCTCCTTTGATCGACGAATAGCACTTTTTGGATGAATTTAATTCTCAGGCCCAAAACCGCAAATGGAATACCCGTGAACGGCGGAAAAACGACACTGAACGGCTGTATTGGGCGTTCGCTATTCCTCTGGAGAAACCACAAAGCCAATCACAAATCCGCGAGTGGGGCTGGCGCTCTTGAGTCCTTTCGAGTAAGCAAAGTCGAGCTCGAAATTCCTGGAAAGCTTGTACATACCCCCCGCGAGCAATTCCATTTCAGCATCGGCAAAGGAAACATGGGAGGCAGCCGAGCCGCTCACTTCGGCGCCAAGCAACAGCCGCTTCGTGATTTCCCTGGAAACGGAATAACCATAGATGGCGACTTTAGTATCGATCAAGATTCCTTCAATTCCAGTCGACGTGTTGCCGAAAAACACTACGCCCGTGTTGACACGATGCGTGGTGCCGAGCAGGTGCTGCTCCACAATCAAGACGTTCTGCCAGTCAAAAAACCCGCTGCCGAGGTATGTTTTAGGATCTCCGGTAGGAAATTCAAACTTCGTCGAGAGGCTGATCTCCGGCGTATCGCCACCCGGCCTGTGAGGGATCAACTGGATCTTCGAATTCAATTCCAGGTCGCCAATTCCATGATCCCACCTGTTGGATCGGATGGCTAAATGGGGCACGGCGAGCCCAACTTCGAAGCGATCGGTCAGGCCATAGGAGATCGAGAAATTCGCTGTGTTCTGCCTGGTTCTCGGATAGAGCTTGGGGCTCAACCAATCGAAACTTTCAAGAAACTCAAATTGCCACTTTTTCTTCGGGACAGTCGGGCTGTCATCATTGTTGAATGGCTGCTGGGCCATGCCTTGAGGCAGAGCAAAGCAGAATAACGCGGCGGCTATTGCTGCGGTTCTTCGCGATTTCAAAGTGGCGCATCTCCTTTTTCCACACGTCCTGCCAAACTGATCCCTATTCGCGCAGCCATCGACTTGACAGTTTTTGTCATCAGACTTTGACAATTAGGGTCAACTCAGAGCAGAAACTGGTCGCATGTGATCTTTCGAAGCAGGAAGGGTCCACGGAAAAAACACTACTCTAAAGCATTTATTCTCCAAGGTCTATCTGTTCCACCCGAAGTCGGCTGGGGATAGGAAGGCAGTTTGGTATCCGACTTGCTTGATTAAAATATCGTGACACGATAGAACAAGGCCCCAGCGGAAGTAGCACAAGTTCCCCTGTGGAATCAAAAATACCTTAAGGAGGTAACGTAATGAATCACCAGAAAGGTTTCTCACTAATTGAGCTCCTGATCGTCGTGGCGATCATCGGCATTATCGCCGCCATCGCGGTCCCCAATCTGTTCCAGTCAAAAGCTGCGGCCAACGAAGCCAGCGCCATCGCTTCCTGCCGCAACCTGTGCACGGCGGAAATCACCTACTACACCACCAAGGGCAGCGGCAAGTACGGCGCCTTGGCAGATCTGCAGACCCAGGAGTTGATCGATAACGTGCTCGGCTCCGGGCAAAAGGACGGTTACAATTTCGCAGTTGCAGGCGCAGGCGCCACGGACAATTTCACGGTTACCGCCACGCCGGTAACGGTGGGCAAGACCGGAAACCGCGGCTTCTTCACCGATGCCACTGCCGTTATTCGCTACACGCTGGATGGTTCAGCGCCGACTGCCGCCAGCCCCGCCCTCGGCAAGTAACTCCTCTGCTTCATCCCACAGCCCTCCCAGGCACGAAGGCTCCGGGAAATCCCGGAGCCTTTCTCTTTTTTCCGGCTTCCATTGCATGCTCTAATTAATGTGGATGCGGTCTTCGATGGCGCAATCATTGCCGCGACAGGCCGTTTACCCAGGATTCCCGCCCCCGGCAACCGGCTACAGGGAAGGCGGCCAATTTCAGAAGGAGGATACGATGCAACAACTGATCGTTTCAATGATGCGTCTTTCGGCTGCAGCGACACTTTTCGGTATGGAACAGATTCAGCACAGTATGGAAGTGCTCGAAGGCAACGAGGACATCTCCAAAATGATTCGAAGATTCGCCAGGACTCTGGATTCCGTGTCCGATGCATTCGCGGGAGGGATCGACGCCAGGAAGAGAGATGCGCTGAAGTCAATCACCCGAGCTTCCGAGCAGATTGTGGAAAAATCCGTTGATGGGCTGACCCTGATCGACCCACGGGAGGCAGTACGAGCCAGCAGCGACCTGGTTAAGCATACCAGCAGCAGCGCGGCAAGCTGGATCAACAAAACCGCCGCATCTGCCGAGAAAGAGTCAGAAAAAGAACCAGTCAACCTCGACGAGATGACAGTGGAAGAGGTTCTAAACGCTGTCGACAGCGGTAAATTAACGGCTGAAGAAGCAATTCAGGAAGAGAAGAAGGGAAAGAACCGCACTACGTTAATTTCGGCGTTGGAGAGCAAACACGTTGATGTGGGCCAGATGACCGTCGAAGAGGTGCTGGCTGCCGTCGATAGTGGCAAGATCACTCCCGAAGAGGCGATTCAGGCTGAAAAGAAGGGAAAGAATCGAGCCACTCTGCTCACCGCGCTGGAGATCGAAAATATGACGGTGGAAGAAGTCTTGTCGGCAGTCGACAGCAGCAAGATCACCGCCGAAGAGGCAATCCGCGCGGAGAAGAAAGGCAAGAGCCGCGCCACGCTGATTAGCGCGCTGGAAAGCAAGATCTAACCCTGGCCGCACTCGCCGGTATGGGTTCTCAGCTAGAGATGATCGCCTTGGCAAAGAACCAGCCGCAGTTCGCCCGCAATAGGTTATACTCAATCGTACAGCGATCGGCCTGCTATGCGACCGACTGATTCACAACGGATTGGAGAACTAACATGAGCAAAAATGGCGATTCTTCTACCCGCCAGACCCCATCACGGCGGGATTTTCTAAAGAGTTCGGGAGTTGCGCTGGCGTCCGGAGCTATTGCCGCCAGCCTGCCAGTCGAACTGAGTGCTTACGTTGCCGGCGGGGATTTGCTCCGAGTAGGCCTGGTAGGTTGCGGAGGCCGCGGCACAGGCGCGGCCGCCGAAGCACTGCAGGCCGACCCGAATGTAAAGTTGGTCGCAATGGGCGATGCCTTCGAGGATCGGCTGGCGAGCAGCTTGGAGAGGCTTAAAAAAATCCAAACCATTGCGGGCAAGATCGACGTTCCGAAAGAAAGGTCTTTTGTCGGATTCGATGCCTACAAGCAAGTGATCTCAAGCGGAATTGACGTGGTGTTGCTGGCGACGCCACCACACTTCAGGCCGCTTCATTTGAGAGCAGCTGTGGAAGCCGGGAAGCATGTGTTTGCCGAGAAGCCGGTAGCAGTGGACGCGCCAGGAGTATGCTCGGTTCTTGCCACCTGCGAAGAAGCCAAAAAGAAGAATCTTTCGATCGTGTCTGGGCTCTGCTTCCGCTATCACAACGGTTTCCGGGAAACAGTCAAACGCATCCACGACGGCGCGCTGGGAGAGATTCGAGGACTGCAGGCCAACGACTATCGGGGTCCTATTTGGGTGAACCCACGCCAGCCGGGATGGACCGATATGGAATGGCAGATGCGCAATTGGTATTACTTCACCTGGTTGTCAGGCGACTTCAACGTCGAGCAGCATGTGCATTACCTGGACAATTGCAGTTGGGTGATGAACGCCTATCCCGTTCGAGCCATCGGCGTCGGCGGCCGCACGGTTCGAACCGGCCCGGAATACGGAAACATCTATGACCACCATTCGGTAACCTACGAGTACGCGAATGGCGCCAAGTTGTACGCAACCTGCCGCCAGTATGGGGACTGTGCTAACGATATTAGCGCGCATATCCTGGGCAGCAAGGGCATGGGAATCATATCCGATCGAAGGCTGGCGCTCATGACGCCAACACCGTGGGAATACACCGGTGAGAAGAACAATATGTATCAGACCGAACACGACGAGTTGTTCGCCAGCATCCGCAGCGGCAAGCCGATCAACAACGGAGAATACATGTCCAAGAGCACGCTGCTGGCGATCATGGGTCGCATGGCTACCTACACCGGCCAAGTGATTACCTGGGATCAGGCACTGAATTCCAAAGAGGACCTGACGCCCCCGCAATACGCCTGGGACATTCCTCTGCCGACTCCGGCGATTGCAATTCCGGGTGTAACTAAGTTCGCGTAACCGTCGCACCCCGGGATGCTGCAAAACGGCCGCACCCGTGAGCTCGGATTATTCACAAATCTTCTGTAAAAGACCTAACGCAAAGGCGCTAAGACGCAAAGCAGGTGAGGGTGAGTATATGTGTCCCCAAAGTCGGCGGGATTTGGCAGTTTGATCTTGGGTGGGCACATATACTCGCCCTCACCAACTCCGCGTCTTAGCGTCCTTGCGCCTTTGGGTTGAGCCTTTCAGGAGAATTTATGCATGACGCAAGCGGGCTCTCGATATTCTGCTTCTCGCTCCTTCCCCTAGCCGCCTGCCCTGCTGGTAGGAGGACCATCAGCTTGGCGTTCTTAAGTCGTAGCCTTCTCATGGACGCTTTCTCTCCGGCGACAAGCGCCACTGCAAAACCGTCATGGAGTATGGCGGCAAGGAAAGAGATTGCCCCGGACTGAAATCATTGATTGTCTGTGATGTGACGACAACCGTTTCCGCGTTCTCGTTAGTGTCAGTAATGGCTGCCGAGGTAAGCCGCTTTAAAGTAACCGAGCCTCTAGGAGCATTCACTCCGGCAAAGTTCACCAGCAAGCTACTCGTCCGGCTCAGGTTGAAGACGATCAACGATCTGTCGCGGCTGTTGGAGAAGGCATAAGACCGAAGGTAGTGGGCGTTATTGTATTGAATCGAATTCACGAGAGGCTGATTCCACGTGGGGTTGTCTCCCGAATGTGATGTTTGCACCAGATTGCCGGCGTTTACTTCGTTGGCTAGTTTAAGCGCCAGGAACTGCGGGCGTTTGCGATCCGTTACACCCATGTCCCGGACCACACTCCAAAGCAAGACATATTTGCCGTCAGGACGCCGGTTTGCAAATTGAGTCAACGAATAAACTATCTGGTCCTTGACTCCCAGATCCCGCAGCATCATGAGCATATGGTCGGCCACGGCAAGACCGGCGCCAAGCGAAGGCGTGAAGGAATCCAACGCGGACTGGGAAATGGAACCGTCAGTAGTGTGCAGGTTGACTTCATAGACGGCCATGGGGACTGGCCTGCTGGAAGTCTGCATCGTCGTATAATTCTGCCTCATGTAGCCGGTCTGCGACAGCATCTCCGGCTCGGCAAACAGTGGTCCGAACAGCTCTTCGCTGGTGGCATAGTTGTCAACGTGCCCACCAAAATAGGGCGCCACCGCCAGCGTATCGTGGTTGCTAGAGGCGCCGTCGATGGCGGCATTGCGGGCCGGGAAGCTGGCCTGCCCACCCAGCACCAAGTCAAAGTTGGTAGTGTTGTAGTAAGGAGAATTCCTGACGGCTCCAAATAGTTCACTGCCGCGGTTCCCGTAAGCGACCGGATCCGAGATGGTCCCGCCGTAGTAGTCTGCGTTGTTCCAAGCTTCGTTGCCAAATTCTAAATGGATCCTGGAAAAGGAACCTGTCCAAGGCGCACCGTGACCGCGGGCAGCTCTCTTCGCTCCGTATGGACTGGAATTTGGGCCGCCCAGGTACTCCATCAGGTTGGCCATTTCCTGAGTCGAAAACGTGATCGGAACCACGTACCAGGGCTCGGCTCCCAATAACTCGCAAAGCTCCAAGAACTCATGCAGGCCGTACAGCAGGTCTTCCCTATTGGTGGAACGACTGCTGTAACCGGCACGAAGCCTGGCAAAGGGGGGCGCAATTTCATTGTCGAGGGTGTCCCCCAGGTCTTCTACCCAATAGCGCAGGATCCCGGGGTTCAAACTCTTCAGGGCATTGACCACCGGATCACGAAATGCAGTCGTGTTTGAGGGATCGCCATTGGTTTGGGTCAAACTAACGTCGTCCAGCAGCACCGCGGACTGATTCACGGGCGAAAATCGGAGTTGGCAGGAGCCAACGGCGCTGCCGTTCTCTGCGGCGGTAAAATCAAAATTATAGGTGTTCCAGGAACCGGTAAGCGAAACAGTCTGGTTAACAAAGGTCGTGTTCGCAGGCGACAACCTTGCAAAGCTGACATTGAGGGCGTTGGCTCCGCCAACACCTTTGGCCTTAAAGGTCAAACGGTAATTTCCATTTAGTTGCAAGAAGCTCCCCGCGACACTGGTGTCAAAGGGGGCCGAAAGGCTGGCCAACTGCCCGGTTCCTGTTGCCGTCAACCGGAGAGCCTGGCGGCCTAAAGTATCTGGATGTAAATCGTTGGCTTCGTCTGTAATCGTACCTCCCCCAGAAGTAGTTGGCGACCAGCCGGACGTAGCCCCACCGGGCTGCATTTTCCGTAACACCAAGTAATCTCCTGCTGCAGGGGCGGCACCTGAATCGGCGAACTGATAGGAAGAGCCCTTTCCTCCGGAAGGCGCTGTGGAGATGGCAATGGTACCAGCACGGCCTTTCGCTGCCCCCCAAATAACTTCATAGCTTGCGCCATTCCAAAATCCACTGGGCCAAACAACGAATGGGTTTTCATCGACGAAGCCGCTAGCGGTCCCCGAGACACATCTGACAATTGAGCGATAGAGTTGGCCTTCAAACCCCGGGTTTCTAAACACCAGTTGTTTCATGATTTGTCCCGAGTCATAGTTGTCCGCCCACCCTAAGTTGATTCCGAAACGCTTGACCGAAGGAGTTACTACCGTGCTGGAAACATTTATCGTCGTAACTCCCTGCTCGGATACATTAAGTCTGGCCGCCGTGCTGGTTATAGTACCGATGCTGTTGGATACCACTACTGTATAGTTCCCCGCGTCTGTCCTTTGCACGTTGTTCAACGTCAACGTTGCGTTCGTGGCGCCCGAAATGTTCGCCCCGTCCTTACGCCATTGGTAAGAGAGCGGCGTCGTCCCGCCGGCTGTAACGCTGAACGTGACGTTGGCTCCAACGCTCACCGTTTGACTCTGGGGCTGGGAAATTATCGTAGGCGCTGTTGGCATGTCCGCAACATTCGCGTTTGCTCCCAAGAACGATAGAAGCTGAGCATCCGATACTGCGGCCGGATCGGCCAGGTTTCGGCCCACCAGCCCCGCTGGTAGTTGAGGACGCTGGTAACGGATGTAGTCAAAGGCTGCCACCAGATCAGGATTGCCGGTTCTGATGACCGTTTGGTTATGGATCAGTGGGGGAAAGGAGCTAGCAGTTTGATAATCGGTATAGCAGGTCAGGCCAACCTGAAGGGTGGCCGGCATGTCCGTTCGTTGATAGCGTCGATGGACAGTCCACGAGCCCCCCGGAATTTGTCTCAACATAATAAGGTAAGAACCGATTCGGGCAACTTGAATGGTCGCATGGTTTGTACCGGGGGATATCTCCAGCGTGGAAACACTGTTTACAGTCGTCTTGACCTCATACTGAAATGTGCCGGGTTGGTTCGCCGAGCCCAGCGAAAGAAAGACATAATTCTCGCCTCCGGGCATCCAGGTCTGGGGCGTCACCTGGCGTGGCGTGCGCACCATGATTCCCGCTAAAGAGAATAACGAACGGGGGGCGCCTGTCCCGTTGCGCTGACTTACCTGCACGTCGGTGGTCACGACAAAGTCGCCTTGGATCAACTTGAAGGTCAGCTCTCCCCGATAATCGTTGTACCAGGTACTGGTAAACGGCATCATCACCATCATGCCTGGTCGAGTGGCGTTGATATCGAACAACTCTAATTGGTCGGCCCCCCACATTTCGACCTGGTAAACGCGCTGGAACTGCGAAAGGGTCGAAGCGTTGTTGAACTCGTCGCTCAGCGGCGAGATGTCATCGGCGAAAAGCTGCCCGCACACTCCGACCGTGAAAAACAACATTAGAAATACGAGGATTGGCGCTCTCATGGGAGGACCTGCGGCGGTACGGCTGAAAGCACCGAAAGGTCATTCGCCCCAAACAATGCAAAAGCAGCGAGGGGGTTATCGGAGCTGACCTTGATGTAGCCGGAGCTGCGGTTTTGACCTGCCAGGGCCGGGAAGTATTCCGTCAGCAACCGAGACTTGCGCTGTCCAGCTGCAATGGATTCGCTCTTAGTGGCCACCAGCGCGCCGTCGGTATCGTAAACCTCGATGGTGACTGCGGCCGTCGCGCTGCCGGGATTGAGAATAGCAAGGCCGGTGAAATAGGTTTGATTTGACGCCACCTGGCTAAAAACGAAGAAGCGTAATAGCGTTGAAACCAGCGGCAGGGCCGATGAAAATCGGGTGCCGCTCGGATCGCCAAAAACGACACTGCCAACCAGGTTCACGCCGCTGCCGCTGATCCTGATATAGCCTTGCGCAACGCTGTTTGCTGCATTGAGGAAAAACGTCTGATCCGAGATATAGACTTTTCCCTTCGCCGCAATGGACAAGGTCTGTTTGGTCCCGATCGGAGTTCCATTGTCGCCAATGAACTCCAGCGTCACCGTGCCTGCCGTCGAGTCCAGATTGACAATCGAGAGCGTGGACAAATACTGACCGCCGCCCACTACATATTGCGGGCAATAGAGCGTCTTGCCGCCGCCCGCTTGACCGTTCAGTGCCCTGAAATCCTGGCCTGTCCTGCCCAAATATTCAAAAGCAACCGCCGGCTGGTTGGAAGTTACTCGAACATAGTCGGAACTGAACGGGCGAATCCCTGGCAGCAGCTCATGATAGAACTCAGCCAAAGTTCCGCTGGCTGCAATTTGCCGGCGAAGCGCGGGAAGGCGCAGGGTTCCATCCGCCTTGGTCAACTCGAATGTGACGATGGCCGGACTATTGTTGGCATTGACGACGTGGAACTGCGTAAAGCCCTGGTCCTCTATCTCTGGAAATATGAAGGAAGCGGCCGTGTTTGAGGACACATCGGCCCCGTCGAGAACGGAAAGTCGGTTGTTGAACACCTCAAAGAAGCCGACCACCTGCCTTACATTGCTTTCCAGTTTCAACCAGCCAAGCGGCAATTGGGCCAGCGGGCCGGTGCCAAAGATCTGTGTAGCCAGGATGGGCAGTTGTTGTCCGGGATTGAGAAAGAGGCTGGCTGGATTCCTCAGGCTGCTTCCCGAAATCTGATCTCCGTTTTTGTCGAAGGCAGTCAGAGTGAGAACGGCGCTGCTCTCAGCCAGGTTGGCTACGGCGATACCCGTGTTCCGGGAGTCAGGGGCGGTTTGATCTGCGTCCGAAAACAGTCGCGGAAAATAAAGCGCTAGCTGCGAGTCGCTTGACTGTGGACTAATCTTGGCTATGAAGGCATCCGTGCCGCCGATAACGCGCCGTATAGGATTCACTCTTGGAAAATTAGTGGAAGCAGTTTGGCCAACAACATAGGCGTTGCCGGTCGAGTCCAATGCAAGGGCAAAGGCGATGTCGTCGCTACTGCCACCCAGGCCAGTGGAATAAACCAGCGCCTTGCCGGCTGGATTTAACTTGGCCAAGAATCCATCAAAGGAACTTCCGGTGTTGATTGATTGCAAAGAGCCGGCTGCGGGAAAGTTGGGCGACGTTGTAGTACCCGCCACATAAGCGCTGCCGGCTGAGTCCACCGCAACGCCTGTGGCCCCATCGATACCCTGACCGCCAAGATAGGTTGAGTAAACAAGGGACGAGCCCGCGGAGTTAAGCTTTGTCACAAACGCGTCAATTCCTCCGGCGTTGGCTGCCTGAAGAGGATTTGCCGTGGGGAAGTTGGTGGAGCTTGTATTACCCGCCACCCATGCGTTTCCGTCTGCGTCCAGCGCGATGGAAAGACCCTGGTCGATTCCGTTTCCGCCCAGGTAAGTGGAATAAAGAAGCGCGCTGCCTGCCGAGTTTACTTTGACCACAAAGGAGTCAACGCCGCCGCCGCTGGCGGGTTGCAGTGCGCCAACGGTGGGGAAGTTTTTCGAGGCGGTCGCTCCAGTCAGGTAAGCATTGCCGGCGGAATCTACCGCAATGCTGCTGGCGGTGTCTGCGCCGCTGCCGCCAAGGTAGGAAGAATAGACGAACATCCCTGCGGTGCTTAGTTTTAAAACAAAGGCGTCCGCCGACCCACCGCTGCTCGATTGAAAGGGGTTAAACGTAGGAAAATTTGTCGAAGAGGTAAGTCCTGACACGTAGGCATTACCTGTGGCGTCAACGGCGATACCGTTTCCCGTGTCCTCACCATTGCCGCCAATGTAAGTCGAATAGAGGAGAGAAGTCCCTGAGGCGTTCAGCTTGGCCACAAACGCGTCGAAGGAACTGTTTTTTGCAGACTGCAACGCTCTGACTATCGGGAAGTCGGTGGAGTCCGTGAAACCTGTCAGGTAGACATTTCCCGTCGCGTCGACCGCGATGGCGCCGGCATGGTCGTAGCCACTGCCTCCCAGGTAAGTGGAATAAATCAGCGCCGTCCCGGCCGCATTGATCTTGGAGACAAAAATATCCTGCGAAGCGCTCTTTGCCGGCTGCAGCGGACCGGATGTTGGAAAATCAGTGGAAGTGGTAATTCCGGCGACGTACGCGTTGCCGGCGGAGTCGACGGCAACACCGTGTCCTTCTTCATCTCCGCCGCCGCCAAGATAAGTGGAGTAGACGAGCACGGGATCGACAACCAATGGGCTGTCCGTTTCATACTTTCCTACTTGAAAGCCGACGAGATGTTTGCCTTTGAGCACGTAGCCGCCCGGAATGGTTCGCCTGACGCCGCCGAGATCCTGATAAATCGCCGGCTTGTGCTGGCGGATTTCGCCTGTGCGAGTCGAAACGATAAGGTCGCCGTCGAAATCAATTCGTAAAGAGGAACCGGCCTGTGGGGTCTGAAACTCCAGCCGAATGCTTTCCGGATCGGCGCCTGGGGCGATGACAAAATCATATTCCAGTTGGCGCGCCGTGCCGTAGAACAACAGATCGACTCCGGGATAAACAGCTTCGTATTTGACTTTGGCATAGGTGGGAACATCGGTGCGCCATTTGTTTGGATCGGCGCCGACCAGGTAATTAGTTTTGCCAGGCATTGGATCCAAACCTGTAAGCTTAGGCTCAGGTTTAGCGCCGACCAGTTTGATGCGGACAGATGTTGCGATTCTGGAGTGACGTGTTCTTGCCTCCAATCGGCTTCGGCGATTCTCTCCTTGTATTCCAGCCGATGCGTTTTGTGGCTCCTGCACGGCTAAGACCGCCTCGTTGGAGGTCAAAAAGAGACTATAGCCCCGGGCCCTCGAGAGGAACTTGACGCGCCGATCAGTCTGGCCTTGATTCAATTCAAAGCCCAAGGGGAGTTTGCCGTAAGATTGATCGAGCTTGGCAGATGCCCTGCTGTCATTCGAACTACCCCAGAGGACAGAGCAGCTTGCCAGTCCGATCAGCGCCAAAGAATGAGTGACCTTTTGACATTTTTTCATAATTTATCTACCCGTCAGCTTGTGGGTTCAGGCTCGAGGAGCCATTTTGCGAAAAAAGGGATGATCGGAGAGACGGCCTGAGGGCCGTCTCTACTCACAAAATGTAAAATTCCCTCAGAAGGCCATCAGGCCGTCTGTCCGCGATCTAAACTGCCAAGCTGAGACGGCCCTCAGGCCGTCTCTCCGCTCCCAAAAATGATCACGGTCGCGGTTCGAATTAGGGCAACACGCCGGTGCTTACGGAACCTTCACCCCGAACTCTGCATGCACCCTCGGATCTCGCAAATCTCTTCTCAACTGCCTTAAAGCCGCCGCAAACTCGGGACTGGCGCCGCTGCTAAACGAGTTGAGCAACGCATCGATCTCCTCCAGGTCTGCTTTCCCCAAAGTCGCCTGCCTCCCCCCGGCGATCGATTCAATCATCGCTTGATGGTGTTCCAGCAACTTCCGGGTGTTCAACAGCAGCGTCGGACTGAACATAAGCTGCTTTATAGCCTCGCCGCTGAACTGGTAGTAGAGCTCGGTGTATTGTCGCCCCCGGGGCGTCGCGGCCAGAACTTGATCGCGGAAATTCCGCAGCGTGTCCAGGATCTTGGCGCTGTCTCCCCCGCCTTCAAAAATCGCCCAAAGTGCAACACAGAGGGGATGGGGACTTAAGGCCGCTGGCTCCTCAGTAATATAGGCGTTTGCGCCACCCACCGATATGGATCCGTGGCGGGGTACATCCGCAGGCCGTAAGACATGGAAGTTGATGGTGCTGTTTCCTCTCCCGCTCGCATTGCCATCGTCGATTGTGATCCAGTTCCCGGAGCGCGTAGCTTCCCACGCGCAGTCGTTGGGAGCTCTGACTTTCACCTGTCCATGGTCCGAACTCATGACTTGGCTGACAGGTTCAAGTGAATAAGAGCTTGGAACGCAAACCCCGTCCTCCGAAACGGTGACAGTCTGACCGGCAACATTTATTGTGCCGCTGCGGCCTGGCCCGCGATTGACACCAATACGCAACGAAACACCTCCGTTGCCGGCGGGGGGCTTTTCCGGAAGGTCGCCGCCTTCAAGGTCGCTGCCTTCTGCATCAACAACGATCCATGCTGATTGAGACACAGCCATCCAAGTACAGTCTGAACGCGTTCCGACAGTGACTGTTTCGTCTACAGCAAGAAAGTCTGCGCGAACACTCACGCTCGTGGGCAAAACAGTGTACGAGCATCCAGGCGTCGCGCCGTCCTGATTTATCGTGAACGGCTGCCCGGCAATGGTGATCGTCGCGGTTCGAGACGAGCCGGTATTAGTTATCACCGCATATCTGATTGTCTGCGCTATCCCATTCCCAATCCCAGATGCCGCCGTGTCGGCAGAACTTCCACCAAATTCTCCGCGCTTCAGAATGCTGATCCAAGGCGGTATACCGGATACGGCCCAGGCGCATCCAGGGAATGCTGTTACTTGGATGCGACCGTATCCTCCGGCCCCAGGAAAAGTAGCGCTGCCGGGCGAGATAGAGTAGGTGCAGCTGCTTTGCCCGTCCGCTTGGGTAACCGTGAGTTCCCCGCCGGTTATGGCTACCGTTCCCGCGCGAGCTGTGCCGACATTCTGCGCCACTTGGTAGTTGATCGTGCCCACGCCGCTTCCGCTGCTCCCGGAGGTGATCGTGATCCAATTGGCGTTGCTCGCAGCAGTCCAGTTGCATCCGGTCGCGGCTGCCATCTGTACACTACCTGCGCCGCCAGCCGCCGGAAAGGCCTGGCCGATCGGCGAAATTGAAAAGTTACAAGCCGGGGCCAATGAGTAGTTGACCGTCACCCGCCAATTGTCTATCCCAAAGGAGCTGCGATACAGGGTGCTGCTCGGACCACCACTATTTGCGCGGAAGAATCCAAATTCAATTGGAGCTCCGGATGAGGAAAAATCGGGATGGCTGTTGTAATTGATAAATACTCCAGGAATGCCCGCCTCAAAAAAGTCGCTGGCATGCTGAGCGGATAAACTGAGTGTTGTCCAATTTCTCGGCAAATGCGTGACAAGGCTTGCTGCAAAGAAAATCTTACCGCCTTGCCGCACTGCAGGGCCGGTCGCTTGGCCATCCCCAGAACCGAGGCCAAGAAATATGGCATCTTCCGAGTAGTCGATTGAGGTAATGGCGCCTGTTGTTCTTGGGTCGAAGGTGGCACCGATCTTCCGGTGAAAACCCAAAACGTAGGGGATTTGCCCACCGACTGCGGCATTTAGTGTGATATCTACCTGACGAAAGAATCCAGGATTCCCGCTGATAGCTTGCTGGAACGCAGTTGTTGTTCCAGCAGTGGGTTCATTGGTGAGAGGAATCAACTCCCAGTCGGTGTTATTGAAAGTGCCGTCAAAGAATGTCGCCTGCGTGGGAGTGGTTTGGTTGGCGGAACTCGGTCCTGCTCGTTTTGCCTGTATTGATGGAGACTTCTCGCGGCCTCCCAGAAATTCCCAGTTGCCGCGGGCGTCATTGTCGTGGGCGTCGGCGTCCAGCCGCATCGGCGCAGATGCAGGGCCCATCAACAGAGCCAACAAAAGAGCTGTCTTTTTCATTTCTGAACTCCTTTTTTCAGGCTTCGGATAGCTCGAGTGCCAGCTTCGAAAGCGAATCGAGGCAAACAAGCTGGCTCCCGCTTGGAGTCTCCAGATAGTGGATCCTTCCCCCCTCCGCCCAACGGTGGACGATGCGTGACGTT
>DASXTB010000437.1:0-8091 GCA_036505615.1 Acidobacteriota bacterium | reverse complement strand
GCGTGTGGCCCAGCGCGGAGCGCAGCGGAGCCCTGGGAATCTGAGATTCTTTAGATATCAAAAGCCCGTCCCGCCGTAGGGGGACGGGCGGCAGAAATATCGTCGCAAATCTCCAACGATCTGTCGCCCGTCCGGGACGGGCTGGTTCTTTTAATAGTGTTTCGCTGTCCCAGGGCTCCGCTGCGCTTCGCCCTGGGCCACACGCTAGCACTCCGAAGCGCGGCCTGGGTCTTCTAAGATTTGTTTCAAGAGGCGGCGGTGTTTCCTTGATATTCACAGATTATGGAGATCGATCGGTGAGTGATCGTCTGGTGGTGTCATTGGTCACACTGCTCATCTTCTTTTTGCTTTGTCTCCTGGAATTACTGCTCTTGCGAGCAAAGGCCCAACCCTCTTTCGATCCGGTTGCCTTTCAGCTAATTCAGCCGCCCGGCCTGCAATTTATAACCAATCCCGGCAAGACCTCTCGCAAGCACCAACCTGAAACCATGGTGGGCGGCGTGGCGCTCTTCGATTACAACAACGACGGGCTGCTCGACATATACGCGGTAAATGGCGCATCCATGCCCGGTCTCGAAAAGAGCGACCCATCCTACTACAACCGGCTCTTCAAGAACCGGGGTGATGGATCCTTTGAGGATGTTACCGGCAAGGCCGGTGTCCGCGGCCGAGGCTACAATCTCGGAGTTGCGATCGGAGATTTCGACAACGACGGCTTTGAGGATATTTTCGTGGCCGGCCTGCGGGAAAATATCCTCTATCACAACAACGGCGACGGAACCTTTGCAGATGTGACTGCTAAGGCGGGATTATCCAAGCGAGATCCAGAGTACGGCACCCTTTGGGCGGTGTCGGCTGCGTGGGTGGATTACGATCGCGACGGCTGGCTGGACCTGTTTGTTTCCAACTACTGCGTCTGGGATCCGGAAACCGAGCCGGTTTGCCCCGTCAATGGTTTGCCCGATTACTGCCATCCCAAGCATTACAAGGGTCTCCCGAATTCACTCTTCCATAATAACCATGACGGCACCTTCACTGACGTCTCTGTTTCCTCGGGCATCCGTAAGGCGATCGGCAAGGGTATGGGGCTGGGTGTTGCCGATTTTGACGGCGACGGTTGGCCGGACGTTTTCGTCGCCAACGATACACTTCCCGGCAGTTACTTCCATAATCAGGGCAATGGCACTTTCAAGGAGATGGCAGTCGAGGCCTTGGTCGCGTACACCGACAGGGGGGCGGCTGTATCCGGGATGGGAGTCGACGCCAGAGATGTGGACAACGATGGACTTCCCGATCTCTTCGAGACAGCCATGGTTGGTGAAACGATGCCGTTCTACCGCAACGTGGGCAAGAATCTCTTTGAGGACCAAACTTATCCCAGCGGCTTGGCCGTCATGAGCAATAGCAAATCCGGCTGGAGCAATGGCATCTTTGATTTCAATAATGATGGGTGGAAAGACCTTTTTGCAGCCTGCGGCGATGTAATGGACCCGGACGGATTCTACAGCGCCCGGGTTCCCCTCTCCAACTCGGTCTTCGTAAACCTTAAAAACGGCCGGTTCGCCGATGGCAGCTCGGCAGCAGGCCCTGATTTTAAGCGAAAGGCTGTCCATCGCGGCGCCGCCTTCGGGGATTTGGACAACGACGGCCGCGTTGACGTCGTGGTATCTGCCCTAAACGGACCTCTGGAGGTGTGGCGAAATGTCAGCCCAACACAGAATCACTGGCTGCTGGTCAAGACGGTCGGTACGAAGAGCAATCGAGACGGTGCAGGCGCCAAGATCAAGGTCCTGACCGCTTCAGGCGCCCAGTACAACCACGTTAACACGGCAGTCGGCTATGGCTGTGCCTCAGACCGGCGCGTTCACGTCGGCCTTGGTCGGGATACTCTCGTGAAAGAGCTTCAGATTACATGGCCAAGCGGTACCATTCAGATCCTGAAGGATGTAAAGGCAGACCAGGTGCTGGCAGTTACGGAAAAATAAAAACCCTGCAAGGCACTCGCAGCGCCCCTCCCCCGCTTCCGAAATTCGTGTGTTAATTCGCCTAATTCGCGGCCTGACTTTTTAATTCAACTTGGGCGCAAATTCATTTTTTTGAATAATTAACGCGCTGTTTTTTTCTCTTTTTCCCTTGTGTCAAAAAGCTGTCGGACGTATATATAAAACACCCGGTTGTTTTCTGACTGTTTGATCTCTCCGTCGTTGCTTCGGCCGATCAGGAGAGAACAGATAGGAAACCTCAACATCAGTAATGAGGAATTATGTTCGCTCAAATTTGTTGGGGACGCGAGCCTAATCCCAATAAAAAATGTAAGGAGGAACCATGAAAGGAGTCCGTCTGTTTTGGCTAGGGAGACTTTTTTTCCTGACAATGTGCGCGATACTGTTGGCGACTCCGGGAGTTGCCTGGGGCCAGCAGGTAACTGCCTCGATTACAGGAAAAGTCACCGACCCTTCTGGAGCAACCATCCCTGGCATCTCCGTGACCGCCAAGGATCTGGAGCGCGGTACGGCTTTTTCGACGCTGACCAATGATGACGGTTTCTACAATCTGCCGCGTGTTCCCATTGGTAGATACGAGATCAAAGTCGAAGCTCCGGGGTTCAAGACGGCTGTTCATCCTCTCATTGTGCTGGAACTCAACCAGACGGCACGCGTGGACTTTGCATTGGAACTGGGTGAGGTGACTCAGACCGTATCGGTAACGAGCGCCCCTCCGCTGTTGAACACAGACACCATGCAGGTGGGCACTATTATCGATACCAAGGTTAACGAGGCCTTGCCTCTGGCCAGCCGAAACTATATCCAGTTGACTCTTCTGGCGCCGGGAACCACCAATCCAGATCCCTCGTCGATGAAGAATCCTCTGACAACAGGCCAAGGCGGTCGGCCCTACGTGAACGGCAACCGGGAACAGGCCAATAATTTCATGCTCGATGGCATCGATAACAACCACGTGTCGGACAACCTGGTTGGCTACACTCCCAGCCCGGATGCCATTCAAGAGTTCAACATGATCACCAACAATGCGCCCGCGGATTTTGGCAACTTTCAGGGTGGCATTGTCAGCGCTACGATCAAGTCGGGCACCAACGAATTTCACGGCAGTGTCTATGAGTTTTTCCGCAATGACGTCCTGAATGCCAATAAGTGGGAAGCCAACTGGTCCGGCGGCGGGAAGGACAAGATGCGCTGGAATATGTTTGGCGCCACCATCGGCGGGCCGATTATAAAAGACAGGCTGTTCTTCTTTGGCGACTACCAGGGGATCCGGTTTAACACTCCGGCTTCGACCGGACCGATTACTGTCTTTACTGCAAAGGAACGGAACGGGGACTTCTCGGAACTGCTCGGCAGGGGTATCCAGCTCTTCAATCCTTTCAGCACACGCCCGGATCCGAAAGACCCGAACAAGACCATTCGTGATCCGTTTCCCAATAACCAGATCCCAATAGCATTGATCAACCCGGTTGCCAAGAATCTCTTCGCTTCGAGCCTGTATCCGCAGCCGATAAACGGCCAGCTCCAGAACAACATGCTCAACACCAGCAGCAGCCAGCAGACGGGCGACCAGTTCGATATCAAAATTGACGCCAACCTCACTGCTCAGGACAAAATCTTTGGGCGCTACTCGAATAGCTGGCAGGACAATCCCAGCAAAAATTCGTTTCCGCTATTTTTTGGGAGCTTCTGGGAAGCCCCTGCGCATAACGGAGTGGTCGACTGGACTCGCACCTTTAGTTCCAGCTTGGTGAATGATTTTCGGGCGGGGATCAATTACGTCAGAGTTCACAACGGCGGAAATGACACCGGCTTAGGTAATTTGGCGGAGAAGCTGGGCATTAAGAACGGCAATGACCGTGGCCCCGGATTGTTTGGCATCAACTTTTCTGGCGGCTTTGTCAACGGTTTTGGGAGCGACAACATCGGAACCCAGCAACTCTTCCCCAGTACGGTGATTCAGGCGGAGGACGCCGTCATTTGGACGCGCGCTTCGCACAACCTCCACATGGGTTTCCAGTATTTCCGCAAGCGAATCAACCCGTTCTATGCCGGTAATTACGGCCGGACGGGAAGCATAAACTTTGACGGGAGATGGACGGCCGGTCCCGGCGTTTTTTCCACATCCGGCGGGGGGTCCGGAGCGCCCGAGGCAGACTTCTTCCTGGGCCTTCCGGAAAATGTTCAGCGTGGCGTGAATACGGGGAACTGGGGGCATCGCTCCTCGACGATTGGAATCTACTTCCAGGACAACTGGCGAACGACCAACAACCTGACCCTAAACCTCGGACTTCGCTACGAGGTGAACACTCCCTGGGTCGAGGTCAAAGACAGGCAGGTGAATTTTGCGCCGTTGAGCGGTGAAATCGAGTTTGCGGGCAAGAGCACCTTCTACAAGGATAACCGCGCTCTGTACAATCCTTACAAGTGGGGCCTGGGTGCGCTGCAACCTCGCTTCGGATTCTCCTGGAATCCGGAATTATGGAATAAATCCTTCGTAGTGCGGGGCGCCTATACTGTCTCTTCCTATCTGGAGGGAACCGGGACCAACCTGCGTCTGCCGTTGAATCCGCCCTTTACGACGGAATTCAGGAGCAATTACGATACGCTGACTGTTCCCGCCTCTACCCTGGATCAGGGAATGACAATCTTGAAGTCTGCAACTGACCCGTTCGCCAATGCCGTCATTCGGTTGTGGGACCCGAACATCAAGCCTGCCATTGCACAGCAGTGGAACTTGACAATTGAGAGCCAGTTCGTCAGCAACACCACCCTTTCGGTCGGTTATGTAGGCCAGGATGGCACTCATTTGATGGTACCCATGCCTTACTTCCAAAGGATCTTGCTGGGCCTGAACCCCGACGGCTCACCTAAGACTGCGCCCAGCCCCTACCTGGCGGGCAATCCGGCTCTGAAAAACATCAGCCAGATTTCCGGAACGGAATCGAACGGCAAGATGCGTTACGACGCCTTGCAGGCTGTTTTGCGGAGACGCTCCAGTGGCGGTCTGCAGTACCAGGTGGCTTACACTTTCTCGAAGGCCATGGAGAATTCGAGCGGTTACTATGGATCCTGGGGTGGCCAAGTGTGGCCCAATTCCCCTTATTGGCAAAACCTTTACGACCCGAAGGCGGAATGGGGGCCCGCCTTCTTTGATGTCAGGCATATGCTGACCAGCTATGCGGTTTATGACTTGCCGGTAGGTACTGGCAAGAGGTTCGGCAGCGGCTGGAACCCTGTGGCCAGGAACGTCATTGGCAACTGGGCAGTAACTGGAATGCTGACCTTGCGCGGTGGATTCCCAACCTCAATGGAGGGAGGTGACGCCTCCGGAACTGGCTCGCGAGGTGCACGACCCTCCTGCAGCGGACCGCATCACACCTTCGGCAAGAAGAATGCTCCCGACGGCGGGTACCAGTGGTTTGATCCTTCTCCTTATAGCAACGCCGCTCCCGGTACCTTTGGGACTTGCGGAAACGGCACCGAATATGGGCCGGGCTTGCGAGAGTTGGATCTGAGCTTGCAGAAGAGCTTCCACATCACCGAAAGCGCGCGGGTTGAGTTCCGCTCTGAATTCATCAACTTTACCAACACGCCTATTCTTGGAGCGCCGGTTCCATGGCTTGGTGGATCGATGGGAAAAGTCACAAGCTCGCAGGGGCCGCGCAACATTCAGTTTGGGCTGAAGGTTTATTACTAAGAAAAAATCGTTTTCACCGCAGAGACGCAAAGGACGCAGAGATTCACAGAGGCATATAATTCTGCGTTAGCTCTGCGTCCTCTGCAATGCTAACCGTTAAATTCTTTACGAGTCGCAAAGATTTGGTTTGTTTTAGACGCCGAAGGCGTCGAAGAGTATAGCCGGGGGCAGAGCGCGTTTTTTGCGCGACGCCCCCGGTCGACTTCTCCCAATATCGACCTTCGCACCCTGTAAGGATGCAACAAAATTTTCCCGGTGATTGACCCGAGCCGTCCCCCAAAAAAATACTTCCGCGCCTTGTGTCGCACCCTTTCAGGGTGCATACCCTTCGTGGGTAACGCAGACCGGGGGCGCCGCGCAAAAGCGCGCTCTGCCCCCGGCTATACTCTATGACGCCTTCGGCGTCCAGACCTGCGCTCGCCGCGTCCCCATGTCGCCGCGTCGCCGTGTTCCTGACGTTTGCGTTGCGGCCCTGCCGCGCTAGGTCTCTGCAGTGAATGCAAAATACCGATTCTGCTCAGAGAGGCGATTTTTTTCTCACCTTCCGAGGCCGATGGAGGCCGACCCTACGCTGGTCAAAAACAAATCACTTCTTTGACAGCCCAGCACTAAGGCTTCTTGCTTCTTTCTCTAAATTTCTCAGTTTCCTTCAGGTCTTTTTCGGCTTCCTCTTTTGTCAATCGCGTGAAAATAGCGGTGTGGTAGTCTCGCTTCTCGGTGTTCTTCATGGCGCCGTAAACCAGGGCTAGCTGGTAGTGGGCCGCCTTTGAATTCGGCTCCAGTTCTACAGCCTTCAGCAAGACTGGAAGAGCTTTCTCCGCGTCCCCCAGGAGGCGATAGCATCTTCCCAGTTCCACATAGGCCTTTACAAAGTTGGGATCAGCCGCTAATGAGGCTTGTAGTAATGGCAGGGCTTCGGCATTCTTATTGCCAGTCAGTAGGATATCGGCCAGATAGTAATTGGCAACGGCATGATTAGGATCTTCTTGCAGCGCTAGCCTAAGTTCCTTTTCAGCCCCGGAAAAGTCGGTCATCCTATAGTAGATTTCACCCAAAGCGAAATGGACTCCTGGGAAACCCGGCTGGCGTTTCAGGACTTCCTGGTACTCTTGGATTGCCTCTGCAGACTTGTTACTGTCGGCGAACGATTCCGCCCTGAGGGCATGCACCTGGGCCGAATCGGGATCCAGCAAGGCAAGTTGGTTGAAAGCTTGCAAGCCAAGGGACTTGTACAGCCGAGCCAACTGGTACCAGGCCTTCACGTCCTTGGGATCTTCTCTGACCAGTGCCTCCAGATGCGGGACTGCTTCCTCCTTTCTATTGATGGCCTGAAGTGCCATGGCCGCATAGTAGTGAGCCCGTCGATAACCGGGATTGGCCTTCAACTCAGCATCAAATGCCTTTAGAGCCTGGTCGTGCTGGTTGAGTCCCAAATAGGAGAGTCCGAGGTAAAAATTGACTTCCGGATATCGGGGAGCCGCATGCAAAACCTTCTGAAATAGGTCAATGGATTCCGGAAACTTGAGTTCCGTCTGGTAGAGAATCCCTAAGCGCTTGAAGATTTCTGGCTGATCATGGAACAAGGATAGGCCGTGGTGATAAACCTTTTCCGCCCCTGCATAATCTTCTTTTTGTTCCAGCTCCCTGGCTTGGCCAAGAACGCTTTCCAGCGCCTCAGAGGGTGCCTGTGATCGGGCTCCGACGGGCGCGAAAAAAAAGCAGATTATTAATGCCAGCAAAGCAGCCTGCCACAGAAGCTGTAAAACTTTCCTGAGCCGCGACCCTGAGGCGGCCAAGCCTCGACAAGAGCCCAGTTTGGTGCGGCTCGGCATTTTTCACAGCTCCTGGTTGAACAAACAGAAAATAACATGTCCTAAGACTGAACGTAAAGCCAGCGGATGAAAATGGGCGTGCGGAGTCAGGCCCGGGGGCCGGTATTAGACGCGCCTATCCCCCGGATTATTCAACAATACTGAAAAGGCAAGCCTCGAATTAACACGAATTTCGTGAGCGGGAGGGAGGCGCTGACTTACAAGCTGTCGCTCTTCAGACATATTCGCAGCGGCCCTCTCCCGCCGCCGAAATTATCCGCGTTGATCCGCGTAATCCGCGGCTTGCTTTTCAGGCTCCATGCTCCATGCGGGTTGACTCACACAGACCTTCCGCTTATTCTGGCCCTATCAAGAACAAACGCTAAGGGTGACCGCTTTGCCGATTCTTGCCAGGATGGGTATCCTCTTTTGGGTAGTGTTAATCGCTTCGGATGGATTCGCCGCCCAGGGAACGCAGAAGACAACTCCTCCTGCCACTAGGACAGTTCCAGCCCAACCGAGCCGCGCCGTTGGGCAATCGGACTCTCAAACCGAAAGTGAGCGGACCGCCCGCGCC
>DASXTB010000436.1:0-15198 GCA_036505615.1 Acidobacteriota bacterium | reverse complement strand
GAATAATTGACGTTCAGCAGGACGTTGTGTCCGCTGTGCTTGCGAAAAGTGACTTCCACTTTCTGACCGACGGGCAACGCGTTCCGCATGTCCCCTTCAAGAATCAGCATGTTGGACGATTTGACGCCATTCGATAGCATGACCACAGACTTGTTCGGTTCCCCCACGTTGGATTCGAAGAACTGAACACTTTCCACCCTTCCGCTCTGGACAAAATCGTCGCGGGTGGTCCGCGTAGTCGAGGCAGACTTACCTTTCGCGGAAGTTCCACGCCGCTTGCGAACTTCCAGCATCACATTCATTCCGAGGATTCCTGACATTGCCAGCAGGATTAATGACGTAAACAATCCATCCACGGTCAATGGAGAACCATAAATGACAATCCACACAACACCGAGCAAGGGAATGAGCGCGAGCAAAAGGGATAGCAGAAGTACCATAAGATTTTCTCGGAAGGGGCCAGAAGTGCGCCCAATATCTCGGAAACAGATTAGCAGAATAGGAAGCGGCGTTCACGTCGCGCAAGATTTAGGCTGAACTCAGGCGCACTTGTCGCGCCAATCGCCGATTTCTTTCAGCCCTTCGGCGCGAGTTTGCTCAAACAATCTGACCCGGTGGCGGGAGTGCTCGAATTCATGAATATCGGCCCAAACTTCAGCCTGCCACGGCTCGTCGTGAACTGAGGATTCGCCGCAAGTAGCGCATCGCGTGTGGAGTTTGCGTATGATTCGAAGGGAAGTTGCCGCAGACTGGGCCAACTCGATGAAGATGCAACGAACTTCCTGGATATCCTCAGACTCGTCAATGAGGTGCTCATAACGAAGTAGAAAACTGAATCCCAGCTTGCGAGCTTCTTGTTCCGCCTCCCCGCGGGTGTGAAAAGGACCGTACTCCGCGCGCAACTGTTCGGTAGAGTCGCACGCCATCCAAAAAATTTCCTTATAAGCCATTCCTGCCTCGCGGGTTGCACTTTTGCGGACACTGCACCCCGAACCAACTGGGACAACCAGCTGTGGAATTGCAATTAGAATGCCGCGGCTCATGGGCTAAACAATTGCTAATACAACCACTTCCTTGAGGCCCGGAAGAGAATAACGACTGATAATGCAAGGTTTTGCAGCGTTTTCCCTCTCCTAGAACCTAACATTCTGCCGGTACGTTCGTGGTCACTTGGCGCGAGGGACGGGTTTGCATTAACATCCCTTCCACATTTGGGGGCTCGGATCGAAACCTCTCCTCAGGGTGCCTTCGAGGGTTATGGGTCAACGTCGGGAGCCGCGAAAAGAAGTTAAAGTTCCTGTCCGAATCTTCGGCACCGACGTTAATGGAAAAACTTTCTCGGAAAATCTCTTTACCGTCAACGTCAGCCGAGAAGGGGCAAAGCTGGAAGGCGTTCGTCCCCAAATCAAGGTTGGCGAGACCATCGGCATGGCCCATGGTCAGAGTAAGAGCCGTTTCTGTGTGAAGTGGGTAGGCGAACCGGGCACCGCTCAAGAGGGCCAAGTCGGCCTGCAAAACCTTTCGCCCGAAAAATCAATCTGGAACTTTCCTTTGCCCGCTCCCGGGTTGGACGAGTATGGCCGCCATTCCATGGGGACTGAGCGCCGCAAGTATCCCCGCCTGAAGTGCGTAAATTCCATCGAACTTCACCCCCACGGGGACGATACGCCGATTTGGGGCAAAGCTTCCGATCTCAGTTTGGGTGGCTGCTTTATCGAGATGCCGATTCCGCTAAAGGAAGGTACCAAGCTCAAACTTGTACTTTGGATCAAAGAGACTAAGCTTCGGGTCACGGCAAAAGTTGCCAGCAGCCGGCCAGGTTTCGGCATTGGTGTTCAATTCACCGAAATTTCCGAAGAGGAAATCGTACGGCTCAAAGATTATCTTAAGAGTATGACCCGGATTCCGATGTAGCGGATGGCTGCGATGGCACGATCTAGGCTGATGCAGGTGGGAATATTCTCACGCAGTCGCGATCTCTTGTAGTAAATCAATTCGAATTGTAGCGGACGGTTGGACCGAGTGGCGGAATAATCCCGTGCGAGCTCGCTTCCGCCGATTCCATCGGAATCGAACCCAGACAGCGCTGCACCGCGGCCGAAAGATACAAGCGTCGAACCGGTTTGGTTAGATACGCCTTCGCGCCCAGCAAAGTCGCGCGTCGCACCTGGCCCGGATCATCAACACCAGAACAGATGATGACGTTCAAATCCGGCTGTAGCTTAAGCAGGCATTGCAAGGTCTTCAACCCATCCATCCCTGGCATCTGCAGATCCAGCAGGACGACAGCGGGAGAACAGCCTTGACGGATACGCAGCAATGCATCCGCCCCGTTGCTGGCAGTCTCGACCTGGTATGAATCGTTTTCCAAAATTAGCCGCAGATACCGCAACATGGCGGGCGAGTCGTCAACGACCAAGATGGTGGCCTTTGTACCATGGACTCGAGCGGAACGTGGGACCATGCACTTGCCTCCATTTCTCTGCCGCCAGACGGTGGACTGTGGACAATTAAGAACTGTCACGGAATTTAGCCTGTGGTAGCTCGGCCTGCCCCCTTTGTCAACCATCTTCGTAGGGATTTAGCCTCCCAGTTTTCAAAGAGATGCCTGTCGTCCACAGGCTAATGCCCTGAAATTGTGCAACCCGTTGGAAGCCGCTCACCACCGGTTCTGTCGAACGAACTGTCACTGCCATGAACCACGCCGCTGGAGCCTACTTTCAGGGGGAACCTAGGGCTCAGGTTGTGAATAACTAGTCCTAAATCATGCGGGACGGCCCTCGTGACGCGGGTAGTGAGCCACCCTGTTGAATGTCCCTCCCGTAGGGACGCGCCGCGCATAGGACACGAATGCTTAACCCGACTGCGGCAAAACACCACTTGGGTCCGACTGCAAAGCGGACTTCCCGGTTGCTGCACCCCTCCACTAGAAGTTTAAGAACCTCGGTATCGCGTCGTGTGATTTTGATTTGATCTAGATTTACCATCTGCAATTCCTCCTACTAACATTAACGGTATGCAGGTCTTTCGCCAAAGCTTCGCCCCGAACGCGGCTGCGACAAGCTCAATTGATAGTTCAACATAGGCATTGTGCGAGAAGGCATCCCCAACTCGGCTTTGCGATTACGGGACTTCAGTTCCACAACGGGCCCGAAAGGTAGCTGGTTTATCTATGCCACAATTAAGGACCAGTTAATGTTCGTACCGTTAATCTTTGGCGTTGGGATAAATCTTTTTAGGAGCAACTACGATGAGCTGGAGAATGGCGTCCGCGCTCGCACTCTGTATCTTTTTTTCGCAAGGGGTCGCGCTTTCAAAAAGCACTTCCCCCGCAAAGCGACGAACAATCAGCATGGCGGCAGCCCGGAAAATTGCTTTGGAACGCGAAGCTGGCACGGTTAAGAGCGGTGAGCGGGAAACCGAAAAAGGGAGACCGGTTTACTCTTTTGACATCCAGATGCCAAACGGCATCCATGAAGTGAACGTGGACGCCCACAGCGGAAAGATATTAGAAGACCACATCGAGAGCCCGGCGGATGAGGCAAAAGAAAAGGCCCAGGAGAAGAAAAACTGACCTTGGTCTTCGGAATCGCACCGCCAGCTAAAAACGGTTTTGGTCGGTGCAGATGACTCGGTTGAGGTAAATCGTGCGCGTACTGATCGTCGAAGATGAACCGCGCCTGGCGGAAAATATTGCTCGCAGCCTGCGTGAGAGTGCCGGTTACGCAGTAGATGTTGCCACTGACGGCCAGGAAGGTTCTTTTCTCGCCGAATCCAATACTTATGATGTCGTGCTTTTAGATTTAATGCTGCCTGAAATGGATGGAATGCAAATACTGACTCGCATTCGTCAGGCGGGTCAGCATACGCCCGTGCTGGTGTTGACCGCCCGCGACGAAAAAGAATCGATAGTGGATTTACTGAATGCTGGGGCTGATGACTATCTGACCAAGCCCTTTGATCTGGGCGAACTGCTGGCCCGTACTAAAGCCTTGATCCGCCGGGGCAAAGGTCAACCCTCCCCCGTAGTCACAATTGGCGACCTGCAACTCAATACCGCGAATCGCACGGTGCAGCGCGCTGGCCGGACGATCCTGCTCACGGCCATGGAATATCGTGTGCTTGAATACCTGGCGCACCGCCCCGGCGCGGTCGTGTCAAAAACTGAGCTGCTGGAACATCTCTACGACTACAACTGGGAAAAATTCAGCAATGTGATCGAGGTGTACATCTCCGGCCTGCGGCGTAAGCTGGATGATGGCTCCGATAGGCAATTGATCCATACCGTTCGCGGTCAGGGTTATATCCTTAAGGATTGAGGCATGCTGCGTAGCAAGTCCATCAAAGGCCGGCTGATTGCGACCGTGGTCATCTCCCAGGCCCTGCTGGCTGCCGGACTTCTTTTTGCCGGCGTGTTCTACACCCACCGCAGACTCGTAGCTGCGCTGGACGCCGGCTTGCAAGCGCGAGCCATGAGTGTGGCTGCACTCGTGCGGTATACCGAAGATGCCAGCGGAAACCTCTACTTTGACGACTCTCTAGTGCCCCGCTCACTGGATCCCGATCATCCGGACTTTTTTGAGGTATGGGCGGAACGATCGGGCCTTCTCACTCGTTCTCCCAATTGGCCCGCGGGAATGGAAATACCTGCTGGACCTGACCATCATTGGAACCTCACTTTGGGCAATGTCCCTTACCGAGTATCACGAGTGTCCCATGTTCCCGTGCTGGATCGCGAAGAAGGACAGTTTTTCCAGCCTCAAGCGTTGACCATTGTGTACGCGTCACCTCTCATCCGAGTCCAGGAACAGACGTGGGCGGCGGGAGTTTTCATCGCTGTAGCAAGTCTCATCCTCCTGGGAGCGACCGTTTTGTTGTCACTCTATGGAATTCGGCGAGGATTATTGCCACTCCAGCGTCTGGCTGCGCAGGCAGCGTTGGTCTCGGCTCGGAATTGGGAGCTTCCTATGCCCGCGGAGGCCGAGCAGACCACCGAATTGCGTCCTTTGACCGACTCCATGATCGCGATGCTGGAGCGGTTGGAGCGTTCGTTCGTGCAGCAACGTGAATTCATGGGTAACGCTGCGCATGAGCTCAAAACGCCCGTAGCTGTCTTGAAGTCCACTTTGCAATCGCTACTGCACCGGCCTCGCAATTCGGAAGAATATCGTGCCGGAGTGCAGGAGTCGCTGGAAGATCTGGAGCGGCTGGAGCGCCTTCTGCAGTGGATGTTGCGGTTGGCTCGCGCTGAACAATGGGCCCACGGGGCGCTTCGGCGGGACCTTGAGCTCATCGATATTACTGCGACCTGCGAAGAAGCGGTCGAGAGAATCCGCGGTCTGGCGCAGTCGCGGCATACCAGCATTCATCTTGCCACCAATGGCAAGGTGCTTTTACGGGCCGATCCAGAGGACCTGCAACTAGTGTGGCTCAACCTGCTGGAAAACGCCGTTCGCTACAGCCCGGAAGGCGGGGTGGTTGAGGTAGCTGTAACACGTAAGGATGGTGGTCCGGCGCAGATTATCTTTCAAGACCACGGTATCGGCATCCGCCCGGAGGATTTGCCGCATGTATTTGAGCGATTCTACCGAGGGGATCCGTCCAGAACCCGTGCCACTGGCGGCTTTGGGCTGGGGTTGGCGATTGCCAAAGCCCTGGTCGCGGCTTATGGCGGGACCATTACTGCCGAAAACGCTCCTACCCGAGGCACCCGTGTGACCGTAGAACTGCCGCTGAACGGCAGCAACTGAATTCCTGTTGACTGCATCCATTCAGCTTCTCTTAATGTTCGTTCCCGCATTATCTAACCGCTTTTGCTGATGGTAAAAGAATGGGCATGTCACGATGCAGCAACATTGATCGCATTTTGAAAATCGCGCTGATGGTTTCGACCATTTCGTTTCCAGTCTGGTCGCAAACAACGCCCTCCCAAACGACGGTCGGCCCTCGCCCTAATCAAGTGACCAACAGCGCTCCGTTGACCCTGACCTTACAGGATGCGCTGGCGCGGGCACGAAAAAATAATCCTGAGTATCGTGCTGCGGTCACAGAATTTGGATTGGCAAAAGAAGATCGTGTGCAGAGCCGGGCCGCGCTTCTGCCCAACGTCAACTGCAACACCTCGTTTCTTTACACCCAGGGGAATGGCACGCCGACCGGGAAATTCGTCGGCGCCAATGGGGTGCATGAATACCTCAGTCAAGGAAATATTCACCAGGAAATTTCTTTGCAGAACCTGGCGGACTATCGGCGCAGCTCGGCGGCCATGGCTGTGGCCCAGGCACGTGCCGAGATTGCGGCTCGCGGTTTGGTAGTGACGGTGGTGCAGGCTTACTACGGGTTTGTGGTGGCTCAGCGAAAATATGCTACGCAACAACGGGCGGCAGCGGAGGCTCAAAACTTTTTCGATATCAGTCAGAAACTCGAGCGCGGCGGCGAGGTAGCACACTCCGACGTGATCAAAGCTGAGATCCAGTTTCAGCAGCAACAACGCGACTTGCAGCAAGCGGAGCTGGAAATGAATCGCACCCGGCTAGAGCTCGCGGTGCTCGTCTTCCCTGATTTCAACGAGAACTTCAGCGTTGTAGACGATCTGCAAACTCCTGAACCCCTGCCTGCATTCCCGGAAGTCCAGACCGCTGCCGCGCGTAAAAATCCCGATCTCCGTGCTGCCACTTCCGCTCTGCAGGCAGCCAATTCGGAAGTCGCCATTGCCTGGAATGGGTTCCTACCATCCTTATCTCTGGATTATTTTTACGGCATCGACGCCAATCGATTCGCCATTCGCGGTATCGATCCGGCCACAGGATTGCCGATTCATAATCTGGGGTACTCAGCCGTAGCCACGCTGCAGTTCCCCATCTGGAACTGGGGATCAAATCGCAGCAAACTGAAGCAAGCTGACCTTCGGCGAGACCAGGCGCGGGTGGAATTGAGTTTCGCGCAGCGGCAACTGCTCGCTAACCTGCGGACCTTTTACAACGAAGCACAAACGGCTCGTCAGCAACTTGAATCGCTAAGTCGCTCGACTGAACTGGCCGCAGATAGTATGCGTCTGATCACGCTTCGCTACCAATCGGGAGAGGCTACTGTGCTGGAAGTAGTGGACGCGCAGAATACGCTGAACATGGCGCGCAATGCCTTCAATGATGGGCAAGCTCGCTACCGGATGGCGATAGCAAATCTGCAAACATTGACCGGAAATTTCTAGGCTGACACCTTTATGAGGCGAACGATCAAAGACGATTGCCCGCTGAGCGCTATCACAATCCCAGCGCGGCATGGCGTAAGGAATGGCGATGCCGCCGAGGGAGATACCCACAAGAGAGCGGCTTCCGTTCGGTGGCGTGGCGGAATATTTTGTGCAGTGATGTTGTTCCTCTCATTCCTCTCCAGCTGCTCCAAAGATACCGGCGAGAAAGCGCCGGTTGTCCCGGTGCAAGTAGCAACGGTCGAGAAGACAACCCTGCAGCGGACGGTCACGGCGGAGGCGGTTCTGTTTCCTTTGCAGCAATCCGCCATCGTGCCCAAAATCAGTGCGCCGGTGAAGGCTTTTTACGTCAAGCGCGGCAGTCGCGTTCGGAAGGGTCAGCTGTTAGCGGTTTTGGAGAATCGCGATCTGGCTGCAGCCGCGCAGGAAAACCAGGGAGCTTACAACCAGGCGGAAGCGACCTATGCCACCACCACCTCAGCCCAGTTGCCGGAGGAAATCCAGAAGGTACAACTGGATACACAAGCGGCCAAACAAATGCTGGAAGCGCAGCAGAAAATCTATAACAGCCGGCAGGAACTCTTTCAGCAGGGCGCCATCCCTCGCAAAGAACTCGATCAAGCCGGCGTCGATCTGACGCAGGCCCGAAATCAATACCAAATTGCACAGAAGCATCTGGACGCATTGATGGCCACCGGCAAACAGCAGGCGCTGAAATCCGCTGCTGGACAACTGGAATCCGCCAAGGGGAAATTCTTGGGAGCAGCAGCACAAATGAGTTACTCCCAAATTCGAAGTCCAATTGATGGCGTGGTCACAGATCGTCCACTTTATCCCGGAGAGATGGCCGCCGCAGGCACCCCCATTGTCACAGTTATGGACATTTCTCAAGTCATCGCCAAGGCCCATATTCCACAGCCGGAAGCCGCGCTGCTTAAAGTAGGTGACAAAGCAACCATCACGGTTCCGGGAGAGAGTGAGCCGGTCGATGCCAAAGTCACGGTTGTCAGTCCTGCGCTGGATCCGAATAGCACTACGGTCGAGGTCTGGGTGCAAGCCAAGAATCCCAAGCAACGGCTGAAGCCGGGCACAAGCGTTCAAGTTTCCATGGTGGCGCAGACGATCCCCGATGCGTTAGTAATACCAGCCGCAGCATTACTGACCGGACAAGATGGAACTACTACAGTGATGGTGGTGGGGGCCGATAATCGTGCCCATCAAAAGCCGGTGAGCGTAGGGATTCGCCAAGGCGATCAAGTTCAAATCACCGAAGGATTGCAAGCCGGAGATCATGTGGTTGCGTCCGGAGCTTACGGTCTGCCGGATAACACGCAAGTCACAGTAGCCGCGCAGACTGATGAAAAGCAGAACGAAAAGCAGAATGAAAAATAGTCTCCATCGTCCAGCTGAAGACGTCTGCTTTCAATGCTGCACCGGCGGTGCCGGATGAAGCGCCATGAACCGGGCACAGTGAATGGAGAATCCACTTACTGGTTTTCGCGGCACTCCAAACCCGTGATCTTTCTGATCCTGACGCTGGCGCTGCTTGGAGCTTATCTTGCCTTTACCATTCCAGTCGCGGTTTTCCCAGAAACCAATTTTCCGCGAATCCTGATCGCCGTCGACAACGGCGTAATGCCGATTGATCAAATGATGGTCACCGTCACCCGCCCTATTGAGGAAGCGGTGAACAGCGTTCCGGGGCTGACGGAAGTTCGTTCCATTACCAGTCGCGGTTCGGCGGAAATCGATTTGTTTTTTAATTGGAATGTGGACATGTTCCAGACGCTGCAATACGTAAATGCAGCGATCTCGCGGGTTCAAGGAGAATTGCCGCCAACTGCCACTGTGATTGCGAACCGAATGACGTTCGCCAGCTTCCCCATCATGGGCTACAGCCTCACCTCGGATACCGTGCCGCAGACCCAACTCTGGGAACGAGCCACCTACGAGATGAAACCGCGGCTGAATCGGCTGGATGGTGTTTCCACGGTGCTGGTGCAAGGCGGACAACAGCCCGAGTTTCACATCACGCTCCAGCCTACGAAACTGCTCACCGCCAACGTCACAGTTACTGACACTCTCGACAGCCTTCAAAAAACAAATCTGATCGATTCGCCAGGACTTTTTGAGCGCAATCATCAACTTGTACTTGGTTTGGTTAGCGGCCAGGTGCGTACTCCCGAGCAGATCGCCGACACAGTGATCAAGACAACTCCTGCGGGGATCCCAGTTCGGATCGGAGACGTCGGCACGGTAGTTCCCGGGGTAAAACCTGTGTATACGATCGTCACGGCGAACGGTAAGCCGGCAGTGCTCCTGAACATCAACCGGCAGCCCGAAAGCAATACGGTGCAGGTTGCCACGCTGGTGCACGCGGAAGTGGATCGCATACGGAAGTCGTTGCCGCCTGGTATTGAGATACGGCCATTCTATGATCAGTCGATCATCGTCGATGATTCCATCAAGAGCGTGCGGGATGCCATTCTCCTGGGGTTGATTCTCGCTTCGATTATTTTGGTGGTGTTCCTGCGAGATTGGGGAACGTCCATCGTTGCCGGCCTCGTGATCCCAGTCACGATTCTGGTGACATTCATTGCGCTCAAGCTTCTCAATGAAAGCTTCAACCTGATGACGCTAGGCGGGCTGGCCGCCGCTGTGGGATTGGTAATTGACGACGCTATCGTGGTGGTAGAGAACATCGTGCTGCATCGAGATGCCGGGCAAGGGCGCCTGCAAGCCATTCATAGCGCGCTACGAGAAATCACCGTTCCCCTGGTCGGTTCCACTGTCACCCCCGTAGTGGTGTTCCTTCCTTTGATTTCCATTACCGGCGTTACGGGTACGTTTTTTCGCGCGCTAGCTATCACCATGGGGATTTCTCTTTTCACATCGCTGGTGCTGGCTCTCACCTGGACTCCCAATCTCAGCCAATACTTCATTGGCAGGAAGAAGGGCAGGGATGGAGAAAGTGCCGACGGCGAGCCCGAAGAAGAATCGATGACGCGCCTGTTGGCGGCAGAGGAAGCTTCTCTGGGTGTCTTTTTCCTCAGATTGGTTAACTTCCACGAGAGGTGGTTGCGCCGCGCGCTGAGTAAACCCCTGTGGCTGGCGGGAATCAGTCTGGTGCTGGTGATCGCCTCCTATGTTTGCTACCGGACCTCTGGATCGGATTTGATGCCAGCAATGGATGAGGGCGGATTCACCGTAGATTACCTCACCCCGGCGGGGACGTCATTGGCTGAGACCAACCGAATGGTGACCCACATAGAACAGATCATGAAATCCGTGCCTGAAGTGGAAAGCACTTCGCGCCGCACCGGATTACAACTGGGCTTGGCCGCAGTCACGGAAGCCAACACCGGCGATATTTTAGTCAGGTTGAAGAGAGATCGCAGCCGGAATATCGACGAAATCATGGCGGACGTACGCTTACAGATCACAACGCAAGAGCCTGCCGTTGAGGTGGAATTTATTCAAGTCTTGCAGGATATGATTGGCGACCTCAGCAGCGCACCGCAGCCGGTTCAAATCAAGCTCTTCTCCGAGAATGCTGAGCTGTTGCAAACATGGGCTCGTAAGGTAGCCGAAAGCATTGGCAAGATTCACGGCGTGGTGGACTTACTGGACGGGATTGAGAACACCATCAGCGGCCCGGCGGTCACTTTTCAGATTAATCCCACTGTGGCGGCGCGTGCCGGATTTACTCCGCAGGAGATTGCGGTTGATGCTGCAGCTCTCCTGGAGGGGGAACCAGCTACCACGCCCGTAGTTACCAATGGCCGCCCCTACACGGTACGCGTCCGCTTCCCTGCCGGAAGCCGCGTCTCGCTTGAGGCGATGCGCGATACTTTGCTCACTAGCAGCAGCGGCAGGACTGCGACATTAGGAGCGCTAGCAACTATCATCGAATTGCCGCCGCAAACCGAAATCCGTCGCGAGAATCTGCAACGCGACATCGCCGTTACCGCGCGCCTGGAAGGTATCGACTTGGGTAGCGGAATGGCCGCGGTGCAGAAGGCGGTGGACGCATTGCATTTGCCATCGGCCATCCGAGTGGAATATGGCGGGACTTACAAGGAAGAGCAGAAATCATTCCGTGATCTTATGTTCGTTTTGATTCTGGCCATCGTTCTGGTTTTCATTGTGCTGCTGTTCGAGTTTGGAACTTTCGCGGCGCCGATAGCGATTCTGGCTTCCGCTCTTTTGTCAACTTCAGGAGTTTTCATCGCGTTGGTGATCACGCGTACTACGTTCAACGTCTCCTCATTTATGGGAATGATTATGGTGATCGGTATCGTGGCAAAGAATGGAATCCTGCTGCTCGATGCCGACGAGAAATTCCGTAAGTTGGGACTGTCCGCGGAAAAGGCCATGCTGCAGGCGAGCCGACGTCGGTTGCGGCCGATCGTCATGACCGCACTGGCCACTATGGCGGGCATGCTGCCCCTGGCTTTCGCCTGGGGTGCGGGCTCGCAGATGCTACAGCCGCTGGCTATCGCCGTAATTGGCGGAATATTGATCTCGATGGTGTTGTCTCTGGTCATCACCCCTGCCGTTCACTACTATCTGAGTCATGAGGAGACGAAGATGGAAGAGTTGTCGCCGGCGCGGATATGAACGGAAGGTTTGTCTCAGTCCTCCCCTTAAACGGTTTTCCAAAATAGAGAATGGTTGTCCCAACGAAAGTGCAGAACATTGCACTCGACTGCGAACCTTGGACTGCACTCCCCCTGTTGGAAAACAACAAAAGCCTCATAAAGGTGCGACATTAAAAGACTGAGACACTCTACAAAAACCATAATCCTTGGATTTTCAAGCACTTGGGTAGGGGACAATACGAGCAGGTTTCTCTGTGGCCTCCTTCGTCATACTTGCTTAACCATAGTCTGCAAGATTTTATGCGGCTCATTGGATTGTCAATTGCACTACAATAGGGCAACTCGGCCTTGATTGCAGGTTCGTGGAGTCTACCGCCACTTTGAAGCAACCATCCATGGTGACGCAGGGTAGTCCCCTTCGGGGAGAGATATCCTTCCAGCAACTCCTGGCTGCCGCCTATGTAATTCAGCAGCAGAGCGAGGGCATTAATCTGCGCGAGGCTGGTGCGGATCCTATCCAAGTTCTCGTTCATATCGCAGAAACCCAAAAGCTAATTCAAAGTCGTGAGCTGGATTTGCCGGCCGCGACGATGCTGATTGCCGAACAGGTGGAGAAGATCACCAAGGCAAGCGGCGTCGCCGTGGGCATCGTGGAAGGAAATGAACTGGTGTACCAGGCGAGCCGGGGAAGCGCCGTCGGCGAGATGGGGTCGCGTGTGCCCATGGCTTCTGGCTTGTCTGCCTATTGCCTCCACAGCGGCCAAATCCTGCAGTGTTCAGATGTAAGGAGAGATACACGATTACGCTATGAACTCTGCCGAGTTCGGGGCGTGCTGTCTTTGATTGCCGTTCCGGTTTATCACGAGGGCAAAATTGCGGGCGTACTCGAGGTTCGATTCGCGGAAGCCAATTCTTTCGGGGAGCACGACGTGCGCAGCTCGCAATTGATGGCTGGATTGGTGAGCGATGCCATTGCCCGAGCTTCCGGGCTGGAATGGAAGCAGTCGCTGGCCACAGAACGCGCTTCCATGCTGGAAGTCTTGGAAAGAATCAAACCACAGCTGGAGCGTTTGGCCCAGGGTCAGGAGGAATCCGTTGTTTCCAGCGATCTGGAAACAGAAAACTCCTCGGAAGTATGCCGCGGTTGCGGACATGAGTTCAGCGAAGAAGAATATTTCTGCGGTAGCTGTGGGACCGCGCGCCATGAAATATCGGCGCGCGGGGATAGCCAGAGCAAATGGGCTTCTCTCTGGCACATGCAGGAAGCGCAGAAACAGAATAGCGAAAGCTTGGTTGCGCATGATGTCACCGCCTCGGAAACAACTGAGAGTTCATATCCATCGGCAGTGCAGCAGACGTTGGACGGTGGGTGGGATGACGGGCCTGCAATGATCGACGGGATAATGACTGACGCCCGTGTGGGGAGCTATACCAATCTGGCATTGAAAAAAAAGCCACATAGGACATGGAGCACGGCCGGTGTACTAGAGATTCTGAAAATGCCGCGACTGCCGGGACATTTGTGGATTACCGCCCAATGGCGTGCCTATCGCGGCACTGTCTACATTGCTGTCGCGGCCTTTCTTCTCCTCTCTGCGATTTTCGATTGGGGGTTTCCAGCTGCGCAAATCGGCGCTACGGGGCAAACGTCCACAACGAAAGGGCGCAAACCAAAAGCGCCCGAGCTCACCTTTTCTGAGAAGGTACTGGTTAGTCTGGGTATAGCCGAGCCCCCGGCGTCGCTTACTTATGTTGGAAATCCCCAGACCCAGGTCTGGGTCGATCTTCATACTGCACTTTACTACTGTCCGGGTGCCGACCTATATGGCAAGACGGAGGGGGGCAAACTGACTACTCAGAAGGATGCGCAACAGGACCAGTTCGAACCGGCGTCACGAAGGGCTTGCGATTAATTTCTTCGCGAGAGAATCGAAGTTTTTTATCCTTCCGAGGTTTGACGGTTCCTCGAAACGAGGAGTGGAATTGTTTATGGCTTCAAGGGTGAAGAAGTGACGAATTCAACCAATAATGCGTCCGAGCGTACTGAGCAAATATCCAGCTCAGAGCTAAACCCACTTCAAAATCCGACTCTGGGCAGGAACCTGGGCAGATGGGCACAGGTATATTTCACCAGCCCACCCGAGAAGCGAGAACAGGCGGTAGTGGAGCTTCTGCGCGAACTGGAGACCGGAGTTGGACCGGTACCTCATGTGAGCAGCAGCAGGAAGCTCGAAGATGGCAGGGCCTTCTGCCCCCGCTGCCAACGCCAAGGCGAGCCCGACCAGAGGTTTTGTGTAATTTGCGGTTCCTCCCTGACAACTCTTTCGGACGCTGCTGAACATGACCGAGCTTTCGCCGCAAACCTTCCCGTCCCAGATTCAACTCCGATCTCGCCTGAAGGCGATGCGCAATGGTTGCGCGACAGAGCATTTGCCAGCTTTGACTCTGATGTTCCCAGGCGCCAACCGTGGAAAAAATATCTATTCGCAATGGGTGTGGTGGCGCTGGCGGGGCTTGGGTATTTCGAGTGGTCGGCGCGATCCGACCGTGAGCCGTCCCAAAAACCGTCGATCTCGGTTGCCTCTGAGTCGACGGTTGAGAAAAACCATTCGGCGCAGATCGGAGTCCCAGTTTCTGAACCTGCATTGCCACCAGCGAACAAAGCAGAGAGTCGCCCAAATCTCGACCGCACCATGCCAGCAGCGACACTGGCCGTCCAGAGACAGAGGCTTGTGCCGAATTCTCCTGTGCCGACTTCAGACACAGGGGCGGGAGACGGTGTGCAGGAGTTACTCCTTGCCCGGCACTTTCTTGACGGCAAGGGAGGAATGCGAGATACACCAGAAGCTGTAAAGTGGCTGTGGAAGGCGGTGGGCAAGCAGAACACCAGCGCCGTAATATTGCTGGCAAACCTGTATCTCATTGGCGACGGTGTGCCCAAGAATTGCGATCAGGCCCGGCTCTTATTGGTAGCAGCTGCTAAAAGAGGCGCAAGCGACGCAGCCCAAAAACTCCGCAGTTTAGAATCCAACGGTTGTTCGTGAACCGACCTGCGTAAATAAAAAACCTCCGCACACGGAGGTTTTTTCTTCCTCTGATTTTTTCTTGTTGATTACTCGATCAGGCCCGTACCGGTATCCGATTGATCGAGATCGAGTATTCTGTGTTCCCAACTCTCCAATACGTCAGGCGTGGGCTGGGGCTCCATGTTTGCGGGCTTCGTACCACAAGGCGAGTTCGACTCGGTTCCAGAGTCCGAGCTTGTCGTAGATGACTCGCAAATAGTTTTTGACGACGTGCTCGGTAGTTCCGATTTCATTTGCGACTTCCTTGTTTTTGAGTCCCCGGGCGACGAGCTCGATGACACGCTGCTCTCGCTCGCTGGGA
>DASXTB010000435.1:0-5541 GCA_036505615.1 Acidobacteriota bacterium | reverse complement strand
GATTTGGGGAAAACGAGCGGAGCGCGCCTGCGTTATTTCGGCGGCGAATGCGTCAACTCGTGCCTTCTGCGTTTGAATCATGGGATGATGCTGAAGCGCTCGCGCTATCGCCTGATCCAGAGAAAGTTCATCCGGAGCCTGACCTAATGCGTTGGCGGCGAGGAAACCAACAATCAGGGGCAGAACCAAAGCAAGAGCAGCAAGGAACAGCAAACTGCCTACTGCTCTTGTCCTTGGTGACTTTGTGGTTAGAGAATATCTCACCATTAAGATCTTCCCGCGCGTAGTTTCTACATTTTCAGGCGCGGTGGACGGGGTCTGGGAGCGGCTTTGCCGCCTGCCTGGGGCTGTGCCAGAGGGACAGCCGATAATAGCCCAGCGATTCATCGCTGGGTTTACGAAGAATCTTCACCGCAAGAAGTCCCGTAGGGACGGCTGATCCAGATTCCCGACTAAGAATTTTCAATCGTCCCGTTATCGCCTTAGCATCTCTACTTGGCCGTCGCGGCTTTAAGATTTCGCACCTGCTCCTTTCAACCGCGGTACAACTGCGTCACCCGGGCGCACCAGGTTTTTTCCTCCCACAATGATGGAATCGGATTGCTGCAGGGCATCCAGAACTTCTATCTCTGCCCCGTTGTCTGCACCGCTGCGAAAATTAACTTTCTCGACCTTTCCTCTCACCACTCGAAGCACATAGGTTTTCCCGGATTCCACCAGCACTGCTGCTGCGGGAATCACCAGAGCATCCGGTCGGGACTGCAGCGTGAGTTCGGCATTTCCATACATCCCGGGTTTGAGAATTCCGTGCGGGTTGGGCAGATCCGTCTCCACCAGCATGGTTCGGCTGTTGGGGTTGAGCGAACCTGAACTGCGAGTGATCTTGCCCACGATGATTTGCTTGGGGAGCGAGTCCAGGCGAATTGCGGCGCGTGTCCCCAGAGTTACAAGCGGGACTTCACGCTCGGGAATCTCACAAAAAAAGCGCAGCACATCGATGCGTGCCACCGTCACCACGGGCTGAGACTGAGATCCCGAGGCGCCCTGGGGGACCAGCGCTCCCGGATGGACGTAGCGGCGCGTGATCACTCCCGAAAAAGGCGCTACGATGCGGGCGTACTCCATCATCTTTGCGATGCGATCGGCGTTGGCCTGTGCGGCCTCCACTTGAGCTTTACCCACCTGTACTTCATCTTCTGCTACTTTCACGGCAGCTCCGGCCATGTCGCTCTGGGCGCGCAAGGTGTCCAACTCCTGGGGCGCGATGGCTCCCGGCTGCATCTTGTGAGCCTCACTGAGCCTCTCAAAGGTGACTTGCTTTAATTGCAGGTCAGACTTGTTCCGGGCTACTTCAGATTCCGCCTTTTTTAGCGCCGCTCGGGCCTTGAGCAGTTCCGCTTTGGCGCTCTGATACTCCGCCGACATTTCCGGTACGTCGAGGACGGCGACTACCTGGCCTTGGTGTACCGGGTCGCCGATATCGACGGAAATGGATCTCAGATAGCCGGCAACTTTGGCAAACAATGTGGCTTCTTCAAATGCGGAAAAACTGCCGGGGATGACCAGGGAGTGCTGAATAATTTTCCGCTCGGGCTTGACTACTTCTACCGGAATGGCGGAATGGTCTTCTCTGGCTGGTTTCGAAGAAGGCTCCCCGGAGGCCAGAAGCCGTATGCCGATGATGGCGCCCAGGCCTAAAAGCACGATAAGAGCGGGAATCGTCCACATCTTCCTCGTCATTGGATCTCTCCCCTACGATCATTTTTGTGGGCGACCCTATATGGTCGCCCGTTTGTCTGCGGTTCCGTCGCGCTGCGCGACCAGAATCTTTTCTGAGCAAAGTTTTTCGTTCTGACCCTGCGGATTCAGTTTCCGTCCGTCAGAGCCGAGGCGCGGAAGCGCCCGGCCCAGGAATCCGCGTTTAGTTCCCGCCAAACACTACTCCGGTGCAAGTTAACCAGATTCTTGGGCCGGGCGCTTCCGCGCCTCGGCTCTGACGGACGGAAACTGCGTCACGCTTCTCCCGCCGCAAAAATTTGTGAATAATGCGGGTACGGACGGGACTACTCAACGACGCCTGTTCGAGGCTCAACCAGCGTGGCTGTTCTCTTTTGATTTCGGCTCCACTGCGCTGTATCTCTGCTGTGAAAAGCCAACCAGCCAAACGTGCCGAGCTCGATCCTATATTCATCCATTACCGACTTCTCTCTCCTTTAAACATCACGTACAACAACGGAACAATAAACAGCTTCACGACCAGCGAAGCCAAGACTCCGCCGATCACGGCCCGAGCCAGCGGTATATTGGCTCCTCCCGCCACGGCCATCGGCACCAGTCCCAAAACAGCGGAGATCGAGGTCATCAGAATGGGCCTAAATCGAACTGCGGCCGCAATATCCATCGCCTCGCGAACGCTCTTCCCCGCGCGCCGCTGAGCATCGGCAAAATCGATGAGCAGGACGCTAAAAGAAACTCCAATGCCCACCGTCATGATGATCCCCATCAGCGCCGGAATGCTCAGGTAATTCTTGGTAAGCAGGAACATCCAGATGGTTCCAACAATTGCCAGCGGAACGGAAATCATGACGATCAGCGGATCGACGAAGGACTGAAACTGGATGACCATGACCAGATACACCAGCGCGATCGCCAGCAACAACCCAAAACCGAGGTTCTGAAAGGACTCCATGAGGCTGGCGAATTCTCCTCGCATGTGGACGAAATAGCCGGAAGGGACCTTCTGCTCGTCCAAGAATTTCTGAATTGCGCGCGCGATGGAGCCAAGATCGCGACCTGAAACATTGGCGTAAATATCCACCACTCGTGTGATGTTCCTGTGGTTAATCTCCGCGGGCGCCGTAGTTCGCTCAAAAGAGGCAATGGTACGCAAAGGTATCGAGGCAGGTTGGGCCGCGTTGGTGACGGGAATATCCTTGAGAGTATCCAGTGTAACGATGTCGTTCTCGGGATACTGGGCACCCAGGAAGTAATGGTTTCCGTTGCGATGGTCGATCCAAAAAGATGGCTTGAAGTTAATGCTCGAGTTGAGTGCCGTCACCACGTTCTTAACCACATCCTCCTGAGTTAGCCCTAGATTTGCGGCTTTGACGCGGTCGACTTGCACTCCGATCTGCGGGTAATCGAGCCGCTGCTGGATTCGAACGTCGACAGCGCCGGCGATCGACCGGATGTAGTCGCGGATCCGCTCCGCCAGCCCGTAGGCGACTTGCAGATCGTTCCCTTCGATCTGCACGTTGACAGGCGAGGGAAGTCCAAAGTTCAAGGCGGCGGTAAGCACTCCGCCGGTATTGAACGAGAATTCCGTGCCGGGAAAAGCCTGAGACAACTGTTCTCGCAACATGGAAGCGTACCGCGGGGCAGTTTGCCGGCGCTTCTCGGAAAGTTGAATATTGATGAAGGCGTCGTGCGGACCGGAATTGGGAGTGTAAGCGGCCGGCCAGTCGTAGAGCACCCCAATATTGGAGATCAACATCCGCACTTCCTCCTCGGGCACCAGCTCTTTGATTTTTGTTTCAACCTGTTTGATCAGTTGTTCCGTGAGTTCCACCCGTGTTCCAGAGGGAGCGCGGACTTGCACGATAATCTGTCCGGAATCCACCTGAGGAAAGAGCTCCACACCGATCCAGGGGACTAAAGCCACCGAGCCGACAAAAACCAGCAACGTAACAACCAGAACCAGCCTGGCGGACCGAAAGCACTGGTTCAGGAGCTTGCAGTAAGTGTCTCGGGTTTTGGCGAAGGCACGCTCCAGCTTTCCAGAACTCGAACCGGCGCTCTTCAAGAAGTGGCCGCAGTAAGAGGGCACCACCGTCATCGACAGGACATAGGAGGCCAGCATCGCAAATGCGACGCTGATGGCTAGCGGGGTAAATAGGAATCTTCCGATGCCGGTAAGAAAAACTACCGGGAAGAAAACGACAATGATGGTCAGGGTAATGATGAAAACGGGCCGCGCCACTTCAGAGGTCGCCTCCAGCGACGCCTGGAATGCGGGCTTTCCTTCTTCTATGTGGCGGGCGATGTTTTCTGTCACCACGATCGCCTGGTCAATCAGCAAACCCACGGCCAGGGCCAGCCCACCCAACGTCATGGCATTGATGCTCTCCCCGCTGAAGTACAAACCGAGGAACGCCGAAAGGAAGGCGAGTGGAAGCGTAAAGAGGATGACCAGCGTGGACCGGAAGCTTCCCAGGAAGAGAAGCACCATCAACCCCGCGAGCAATGTCCCCGCTACCGCTTCCTCTTCCAGGTTTCGGATTGCCTTACGCACAAACTCGGACTGGTCCATTACCACGTCCAGATTGATCCCTTTAGGCAGGCGCTGCAGGATTTGGTCCAACGCACTTCTGACGCCATCAACAACCTGTATGGTGTTGGCACCAGGCTGGCGGTAGATGGGAATGTAAACCTGGCGCTTTCCGTTCACGCGCACGATATTTGTCTGGATTTGAGCAGAATCTTCCGCGTGAGCCACGTCGCGCAAGAAAACAGGCGAAGACTGTCCCGACGGGCCTCGCTGGATCCTGACAGGGAAGTCGTTTAACTGGTCCACCTTCTCGACTATCGAGTTGGTGTTGATCTGGTAGTCAAGATCGCCCAGCTTGGCATTGCCTGTCGGAATCATCAGATTGAACCGGTTCAGGGCGTCGACGACATCCATCGCCGAAAGATTACGCGCCTCCAGTTTTACCCGGTCGACGTAAGCGAGGATGCGGCGCAGCTTTCCGCCGTAAACTGCAGGAGCAATGACACCGGAGATTCCCTGCAGCCGGTTTCGCAGGTCAAAGTAGGCGATGTCGTAAAGCTGTTTTTCATCCATGGCCGGATTGCTGACAGAAATCAGCGCCAGTGGAATGCTGGCCGTTGGATCAAAAGGCATTACCATCGGGGGGATTGTCCCGGGCGGGAGGTAATACAGGTCCGAGATGGCCAACGACGTCACCTGGGACATGGCGGTGTTGGGATCAATGTCCGGGCGAAAGTAGTCCTTGACGATACTGACGCCGATCATGCTCTTTGATTCCTGCTGCGCGATGCCGTTGGATTGTCCCGTCCACCGTTCCAGTCGTGTCGTGATATCGCGCTCCATGACATCGGCCGGCATGCCGGGGTAGAGAGTGAGGATCTGCACCGCGGGAGTCTTGAATGCCGGCAGCAAATCGGTGGGTATTCGCATCACGGCCGTGATGCCCAGGATGATGATCGCCAGGACAACGACAATTACTGCATAAGGATTCGCCAGAGCCGCCTTAACGAGTTTCATGTGTTTCAGTACTCTGTCCGATTCTTCCCAATGAACCTCATACATTAAGGACTAGGAAAGCGGCACTTTTCTTCCCTACAATCCGCTGGTTGAGCATGTTCATCAGCCCCGCTTGGCGGGGTGAAGCCCGCCGTAGGAGGCGTGGAGTTTGGACATTTTTTGAACGACAGGTCGAGTTAAAGCCCGCTTCAGCGGGCTTGCCCGAAGACATCTGAGGTCTTTTGTCAAGTTTAAGCTGCCTTTTGTTTGATCATTGG
>DASXTB010000434.1:0-6510 GCA_036505615.1 Acidobacteriota bacterium | reverse complement strand
GGGTGTTGGGTGTTGGGTGTTGGGTGTTGGGTGTTGGGTGTTGGAGTAGTTTTGGACACTCCTATTGCTTGTCAAGGTAATTCAGCTTTAGTGGGAGACTTTTCGCAAGAATCCCCATTCTGAAGCTCTTTCCACGCCAGAGGAGGCTTGGCTGATCATTTGTCCGACACCCAAAAGCTTTACGGCAAGTCGATCAGAATAATCTCACTGCGCTCGGACGCTTTCAGCGGAACCGAAGTCTCCTGCCAGATTTTTGCCACATCGCCGGCTTCAAGCAAGTGCTTTCCGGCCTGAATGGAACCGCTAATGACAAACAGATAAGCGCGGCGATCAGCCGCAGTCGGGAAGACCAGGTTATCTTCAGGCCGAATGGTCGACACATAGAACGTCGCATCCTGATGGATGCCCAATGGGGCCGGGTCTGCACCTGAGCGCCCGGTGCCGGAATTGTTCGCAGGGCTATGCGCGCCGTTTCTTCCCGACACAACAGGGAGCAGAGTCCCCTCGCGTTGTTTTGGCGAGAAGCGCCGTTGCTCATAACCAGGCTTCAGATTGGGCTGGGAAGGCAGGATCCAGACCTGAAGCAAATGCACCGGATTCACCCTTGACGCATTGAACTCGGAATGGCGGATGCCCGTTCCGGCAGTCATCCTTTGCACTTCGCGCGAGCTGATCGTTCCGTGGCCCCCGGTGCTGTCGCGATGCTCCAGCTCGCCATCCAGGACGTAGGTGACGATCTCCATTTCCTTATGCCCGTGCGTTCCGAATCCCTTATCCGCCTGGATAACATCGTCATTGAATACCCGCAGCGGCCCGAAGTTGACATTCTCTTGGTCGTAGTAATGATCAAACGAGAAGTGCCAATAGGTTGAAAGCCAATCATTTTCGAAGTGATAACGGTCTTGGTTGCGTGTGATTTGATACATGTTTTGAATAGCCTCCATGGAGGGAGAGATGAAGGGGATGTGAGCTGATATGCAGGTGATATGAAGAAGATATGAGAGCGGGCGAGTGGGAGAGCGGGAGAGCGGAGGATTTGGCGAGTGGGAGAAAAAAATTTGGTCCTAAAGCTGGCCCTCGCCTCAGATTGGATAATCAATAGATGGCGTCCCCCACCCTCCTACCTCCCGCTCTCCCGCTCCCCCACCCTCCAGCTCATATCTCTTCATATCCCCTCATATCCCCTTCGTCCCCTCATCCTGCTTCTCCAGAAATCTATAAAACCCTAAATCCTTCCCTGCTCGCAGCTTTGTAATGTAGACAATCTGTCCCGTGTGGTAGCCGAAATGTTCTACCACATGAAAGATTGCCTGCAATGGCGTCTGCTGGGTAAATTGAATGAACCGCGGCTTCAATAATTCGGCCGTATCTATCGACGCCAGAACACCATCTGCGTCGTCAACTGCAGCCCGCAGGCGGGCCAGCAACTCCGTCTTGCTGAGCGCCTCCCGCTGATCAAACTCCTTTTGCCGCACGCGCTTGTCCGCCGCTCCTCCAATCCCGGAGACAATCCATTGTCGGACGTTGCCTGCCAAATGCAGCATCAGGTTTCCCACGCTGTTGTCGGTTTCATGAGCCCGCCACCAGACATCATCATCTCTCAACAATTCCAGACACTTTTCAATTTTGGGAAAGTAATCTTTCGAGAGAAAGTGCCTCGCGCTCTCAATAAATGCGTCTTCAACTTTCATGGGACACCCTAATATATGTTTGGATCACAACTCAGGATTCATAAAGAAACTCGCGCGCCGTGTCCGTTGTGTCCTTTGTGGTGAAAAAAACCACAAAGTTATTCCTGAATCATACGATTCGAGCACTGAGCACTGCTAAATGCCCATGGATTCCTTCGTAAACTTCTTGGTAGAATGCAGTTTCCTTCGCACAGCTTGCCGAAGTGGCGGAATTGGCAGACGCACTAGCTTCAGGAGCTAGCGCTCGCAAGGGCGTGGGGGTTCGAGTCCCCCCTTCGGCACCAGGGCGCACTCAGACACTCAGTGGAGTTTTCCAGTAAAGGGAGTGGCTCCGAATTAGCTTTTAAACCAACTAGATTAGACTGGGATCCACGTGCGCTGGATGTTAGCCGGATGTTAATTGTTGGCGCGCTCGTTGGCGTGACCGTGCTTGATGTAGTGCTCGTGGCCGGTCTGCTTCTTGGTCACGTCGGAGTAGAGCACGTCGATCCAGTCGTTGGCCTTGAGGAAGCCTTTGCCGTAATTCTCCTCGTATTTTGACAGCAGGTGCCCCTGCTTCATCTGGTCGAGCGTTTTCCCTTTCTTCACGGCGTCGGCGACCAGGGCGCGCGTTTCCTTGATCATCTGCACGAACTTGCGCACGTCGCCGGGCGAGGATAGTGGCCCGTGGCCGGGAATGAACTTGGTATCGGGCCTGGTAGTTGCCAGCACTTTCTCGACGCCGGCGATCATGCCGCTGACCGAGCCGCCATTTTCCACATCCACAAACGGAAAGCCATAGGTGACGAAGTCATCGCCCATGTGCACGACGTTCGACTGCGTAAAAAAGATCACGCTGTCGCCGTCGGTGTGCCCGCTGGGAAAGTGAATGGCCCGCACGTCCTCGCCGTTCAAGTGCACTGTGGCGCGGTCGTTGAAGGTGATCACCGGCAGCGCCTCTTTCGGCGCAGGAGGGTGCGAGCCGAAACCTTTGATGGTACTGCCTGACTTCAGCCTCTTGCGCACATTTTCATGCGCGATGATCGTGCCCAGCTTGGAAAACTCGGCGTTTCCGCCCGTGTGGTCGAAATGATAGTGCGTGTTCAGAATGAAGCGCACCGGTTTGTCGGTGATGCCTTTCAATGCGGCCTGGATCTTGGGTGCCAGCGGCGCAAACTGGTCGTCTACGATGATGATGCCGTCATCGCCGACAGAGACGCCGATGTTCCCACCCGAGCCCTCCAGCATGTACACGGTGCTTGTGACCTTGGTGACCTTGATTTCAACTTTGCTGAAGTCCTGCTGCTGAGCAAGAGACAAGGTAATGAAAGAGATGATGACGAGGAGTGGAAAGCAAAATTTGCGCATAAAGCCTCCAAAAGAGCGGAGTATTGTAAATCAGTTCTCCATTCACGTCCAGTTTGTGCCGCACTCCAGTATCCGCGCGGGCTGAGAGCGAGAAGCGGAAGCTGGCTATTTCTCTGGGAACAACCCCCGGATAATGCCGACCAACGCCATGACCAGCCCCGGCACGCCAACAGCTCCCCAGAGAATGGCGCGAAACATCTCTCCGCCTTCTTCTCCACCCGTACGCTTTCCGAGAACCATCCAGTAGATGAGCGGGGAAGAATATGCAAGGACCATCAAGATTGCTCCGGTCACGATCATTCCCCGGGGCGACGTAACCTGGAACGCCGGTGGCGAACCGATGGCGCACAGAATCGCGCCCGTTATGATCAGCATCGGTCCCTGCAATGGTCCGACCACGCCTCCGGACAGATTGCCATAAATTTTCACCAAGCCCAGCGCCACCATTGCCAGGCCCACGATCAGAAGAGCCGCCCAGCGCATGAGCAGATTCTACTCGATTGCCCTCGGTATTTGACACGGCCTGACAACAGCGCTAGGATGCCGTCAACCAGAACCAATCAAATCAATTACCCGTCCTTTCAGAGGAGGCTGACTTATGTTCAGGACCTGCCGGAAGATGTTTCTCTTTGTATTCCTGATGGTGACGCTGATGGCGGCGCCAGGCGCGCTTCTAGCGCAGGAGGCGCCGAAGCCCCAGTTGATTTCCATCACCGTCACCCGTGTGAAGCCCGAAATGCTGCAGGAGTGGCAGGATTTGATCAAGAATGAACTGAATCCCGCGCTGCAGAAGGCCGGCGTGCCGTTCCGAAGCGTTTACGCCACCGCCGTGTTTGGCGACTCTTATGAATATGTGAGCATAAGCCCGATAACCAACTTTGCCCAGTACGATAAACCATCGCCACTGGTGACTGCGATGGGGCAGGAAGGGTTGACGCGTTACGGCCACAAAATTCGCAAATGCGTAGACGGCAGCTACACCTATGCTGTCAGGTTGCGCCCTGATCTGAGCATCATGACTGAAATGACGGGACCCCCTAAATTCGCCGTGATTTCACATGTACGCGTGGTTCCGGGTAAGAATTCCGAATTTGAAAATTTTCTAAAGACGGACATCGTGGCCAACTACAAGAAACTAAATCTGCCCGGTTACTTTGTGGAGCAAACCATTTTCGGCGGCGATGCAAATTCGTACACGACCATCACCGTGGTAAACAGTTTTTCGGATCTGGACAAGGGTCCGTTGCTCAACCAGGCGGTGGGAGAGGAAGGGGCGCAAAAAATTCTGCAACGGGGCGGCGCCTTCATTACTAGTCTGGAACGCTATTTTTCTCGATTTGTTCCGGAATTGAGCTTTGCGGCGGCTGCACCCGCAAAGTAGTCTTTGATTCCGACTTTGTGGCTCTGAGCGGTCGGGTTTGAGTTCACGGCGCGCTTTCCACAATCGATGGCGGCACTGCGGATAAGAAATTCAGGCCGGGGTCTCCAAATAATTGCTGCGCCACCAGAGGCTGGGTGCTCCGAACGACAACATACCCGCGAGACTGATTCGCGGTAGAAGGCGCCAGCTCGGCCAGAAGCCTGGAAATCCGCGAGCCCGCTGCAAGCATAAGATTGGCCTGTCCGGTCAGCACTGCCAAATCGGAGAATACCTCCACGGTAACATCAGCCGGCTGCGAGTTTGGATTGTACAGAGCAATCCCGGTAAAAAAGCTCGATGCATTCGCCACTTGGCTGAATACCGCTTTGGTGAATTTCCTGTTCTGCAAAGCCATGGCAGCGGCGTATCTGAAAGAGCCGGCATCTCCGAAAATTACATCCCCGACTACCCCTGGGCCGCTTGCTTCAATTTGAATCGATCCCACGACCGGCTTCGACTGCAGCGACCCAAAGCCAAACAATTGCCCGGCATCTCTCTGGAAAAACTCCCCTGCCGTCATGAATACCCGGGATTATCTGGGTTCCCTTCGGCTGGCAGCCGCTTTCGTAGCCACCGGATTTGGCCGCGATGGTTAATCTCATCTTCGAGTACGTGGAACCACTGAAACCAGTTGTTGGCGGGGCGGCCTCCCCAGAAGGGAACTTCCTCGTGTAGCCAGCGATCGTCGCGCTTGGCCAGCTCGCGCAGCGTGTTGCTTCGCACCCGGTTCAAAATCTCCATATGATCTTGCAGAGCGAAACCTCGAATCTCGCGGCGTCCTCTTTCTCCTAAATCAAGAGCCGCTTCCCATTCGCTCAGCTCGGCCGGACTGAGTTCTCGGCGCCATAAGCTGCGTGCTTGATAAGCGACCTCCACTGCGGCGATGTGTCGCAGAAGCGCGCCGATGGAATTGCTCTGTTCATCGTATAGATGATCCAACTCCGCAGTGGTCAACCCCTCCACGGATTGAAGCGTAGTCCACCGGGCATAGTTCATCATCGATCCTAAGCGCCCAATTTGCGGAGTGAATCCAGGAATGTCGGAAATCAGCAAAAGGCGTTCTTTGTTCATATAGGCGGCGTCGCAACCCCAGCCGGGTTCTCGAGTCTCGCTCATCCCGAAAAAACTTCAGCTGCATTTTTGAGCTGCCTGTAGCATTATTCTTCTTTTTGAGAAAGATTGGAAACCTTCCTGAAGTGACCACATCGTTGTTTAAAAGAGGTACGTGATGCGACTAATGCAACGCTGGATGGGGTTGCGGCCTGTCCGTTTCGGTGGAGCGCTTTTACTAGCGCTGGTTGTTGTTACAGGCTATATGACATTGTTTCCGCCTGCGGCTCGCGGAGTCTCTTCCACCGTTGTCATTAGCGAGTTTCGCACCCGCGGGCCAGGTGGAGGAAACGATGAATTCATAGAGTTGTACAACTTGTCCAGCTCTCCAGTAAATATTGGCAACTGGAAGATAAAAGGATCAAACGGCAATAACCCGCCCTTTGTTTCCACTCGTGTGACCATCAATCCGGGCATCACTCTCAATCCGGGTTGTCACTACCTTTTAACCAACTCCGCTTCTGGCGGCTATAGCGGCTTGGTTCCTGGAAACCAGACTTATACGACGGGAATCACCGATGACGGCGGAATTGCGCTCACCTTGCCTGATGACACCATCGTTGATCAGGTAGGAATGAGTGCGAACTCGGCATTCAAGGAAGGGGCCATACTTGCTCCATTGACTACCAACCTCAACCGTAGCTACGAGAGAAAACCCGGAGGAACTACCGGCAGCGGTACTGACACGGACAACAACGCTAACGATTTTCAGTTGATCAGTCCTAGCGATCCTCAGAATTTGTCTTCGACTTGTCTCGGGGTTTCTAGCAATCCGGCTGGGGTCGGATCGGCTAATCCGAATTCAGTGGCGGCGGGCGGATCGACTCTTCTTACGGTGACTGTAACGCCAGGCACCAATCCCACCAGCACCGGACTGACAGTCTCGGGCGACCTCACTGCCATCGGAGGAGGATTCTCGCAAGGTTTCTTTGACGATGGCAC
>DASXTB010000433.1:0-6859 GCA_036505615.1 Acidobacteriota bacterium | reverse complement strand
CGTTTCTCTTCAGCTTCCAACGCCTGTCCGGAGTTGCAGGCATCGATGACCAGTAGCAATTGGCCCGCATCGATTGTTTCAACGGCCCGCTCCAACTCTTCATCCGAGATGCTATGCGTCAGGATGTTTTGCAGCCCTGCGGCGTCGAGTTGCGTGCGTGCGCCGCTGTAACCGAGGTCGTGTGGAATTAGATAAAAGCGATTGCCTTGCGCGGTACCGTGTCCGGCGAAGTAAACGATCACAGCATCTTCCGGTTGCGTCTTGCCAGACAGATCGGCGAGCGACTTTGAGATCGCGCCTTTCGTGGCAGCTTTATCATTCAATGAAATTATCTCGACGCGCTCGTATTGATCGAGCTTCGTCTGTTGCCGCTTCATCTCTTCCGCAAAAGCCTGCGCGTCGGCCACCGCGAAATTCAAATTGTATTCAGAGTTGGCATATTGGTTGACGCCGACGGCGAGAATGTAGGCGATGCCTTTGCGTCTCAGGCTCTCGGCGCCTTTGACGATCACAGTCGCATCACTACTCTTGATGTTGTCGCGATTGAAAACGTAAGCCGTCAGCCGATTCTCGCCCGCCACGATGGGCACGGTGGCCTCAAGCCTAACCTTGCTCTCTCCTTTCAACACATCGCCGCGCCAAACTTTCACCAGCGAGCCGTTCCGAAACAATCGCACGTCGCGGGCGCCGCTGCCCGAGCCGGCGGTTCCACCGGTGGAATTCTCAGTTACTTCGATTCCGATTTTGGCGGAACGTGCGGAGAGAATGCCGCTCGGTGAGTTTGAGTCGGTGAGAGTTAATTTGACTCGAGCTTGACGGCGATCAAGTCGCTGAATGTCGCGCGCAGCGTTCGGCTTTTTGTCTGCCAGAACGTCAGCGAGCAGGCCTGGGTAGTAATACTCGTTGAAGAATGCCTCGACCGGAACAGTGTCGAACAGTTTGTCGCTGAAGCGCCAACGAACGAGGCTCCATCCTTCCGGCGAGCCATCAAACAAGCCATCGGGCGTGGTGACTAGCCAGTCTTTGCCCTGATTTACGGCGCTGGCAGTTGCCAGTAGTGTGCCGCTGCCGTTTTCCCAGAGCTTGATTGTCGCATCATCACCTCCCGAAGCCACGAACTTGCCATCCGGGCTGAAACTCACCGCCCAAATCGGACCCGAATGCCCGCGCATGGTGTGGCGGAGTTTGCCCGTCGCCACGTCCCACAACAAGACGGACAACTGCGCTGATCCTTCGCTGGAAGTACCGGCGGCGAGCATGCTTCCATCGAAACTCAAATCCAGACTCGTCACTGACAGTGACTTCCCCTCAAAGGTGCTCACCAACGAACCGGTTGCGGTATCCCAGCGCCGTACCTCAGAGCCGCCCGTGAGCAGATGGCGTCCGTCGGGAGTAAAAGCCAGGGCATAGCTAGTGCCCGAATCGATGGTGCGCTTCAGAATCCAATTCTCTGTGTCCCAAAGCTTGGTGACTTGATCCTTCGAGGCTGAAGATGCCAACAGCTTTCCGTCCGGACTTAGAGCGATCGCCAGGATCGGACCGGAATGAGCCTGATCAATTCTACCCAAAAGGTAACCGTTCGACGCGTTCCACATCTTTATGGTCTTGTCCTCGCCAGCCGAGGCAAACCGGCTACTATCGTTTGAAAAGGCGAGAGCTTTCACCAGACCTGAATGCGCAGTCAGCGTGCGGCGCAAAGTGCCACTCTCGGCGTCCCACAGGTGAATACGACGATCCAATGTTCCAGTCACCAGTAACTTGCCATCCGGGCTGAAGACCATCGGGCGCAGCGTTCCCGCGAGGCCTGCCATCACCTGCTGTAAAGATCCACTTGATGATCGCTGCCCCTCCCACTCGGTTTGCGCAGACGTGATCTCCCAGCCGAGCATATCCAATTTGCGAAACATTTCTTCGAGTTGACCAACTGCCTGTTGAGTTGATTGTTCATCCGCGAGTGAAGAAGTTTGCGCTGCCGGTGTAAGTGCGCGCGCAAGTTGCCCTCCTGTGGTTTCCCAAAGCTCAACGTGGCCCAGCAGTCCCAATCCACCCGCCGCCAGCGTTTTACCTCGCGGACTGAACGCAACGCTCTCAATCCGGTAGTTGTGACCTTCCAGAATGCGAACCACTGAACCGTCACCCGGCCGCCATAATCGGATGGTGTGATCCTCACCGGCGGAAGCCAACAGTTCTCCGCCCGGACTGAATCGAACGGCGTAAACCCAACCGAAGCGGCCGCCATGGCCAAGCAATGTGCGCAGCAAAACACCGCTGCCGGCATCCCAGAGGCGAATGCCCTTGTCCTCGCCAGCCGAAGCCAGCATTTGTCCATCGGAACTAAACGTCACCGAGAGAACGCCCGCAGCGTGGCCCTGGAGACGATGGAGTAGCTTGCCACTGTCTGTCTCCCAGATGTTCACCGCACCTGGGGTCGCCTTGAAGCCTGGACCGCCAGCGCTACTCGCCGCGGCCAGACGTTTTCCGTCCGGGCTAAATGCGACTGAGCGCGCCACCTCGTTGCTAAGTGGGAACTCTCGGACCAACTTTCCGTTGGTCACGTCCCAGAGTTTTATGGATTGGCTGCCTGAGACAAGCCGGCTTCCATCGGGACTGAAGGCAAGCGAATGTATCCAACCGGATTGCGGATCGATCTTGCGAATCACTGTTCCGCTGTTGGTTTCAAACAGAATAATTTTTTCGTCCGCGGCGGCGGCGACCATGCGTCCGTCCGGACTGAACACAACAGCGCGGAAAAGGGCCGTGGAATCCGAAAAAGTTCGTACCACGCTTCCCGTTTCCACATCCCACACTCGGACGGTCTTGTCGCCGCCGGCCGAGGCCAGCAGCCTTCCATCCGAGCTGAAAGACACAGACTCAACGCGCTCAGTGTGTCCCGTCAGCGGGCGTAGCAAAGCCCCGGTTGCTACTTCCCAGAGCTTTACGGTTTGATCCGAACTTCCGGAAGCGAGCACCCTGCCGTCGGGACTGAAAGCGATGGCGCGCACTCGATCAGTATGGGCGTTCTGCAGAAGTAACTGAGGCCGCGCATAGGATTGCTGTGCCCGGAGAGAGTGCGGGAAAAATGCGATCAGAGCGGCAGACAGAAAAACGGCCGCCCTCACACGCTGGCTTGTGATCGGCTCACGCAATGGACGCGGTTTTTTCCGCCAATCCACGTGTGTGTTCCTCGAAAGTTTGAGCGGGGCTATCCCGCTACTTTAGCAGTGGGTCGGCATCTGAAAGCGTACCCATGCCAATGAACATTTTCAGCAGCGCCTTGGCCAGTTCAGGATTCTGAATCTCTTCCATGTCAGTTCCGGCCACGGTGGTCATCACGCCCTGACCCGAGAAGCGAATCACGACTTCGTTTCCCGGCTCGAAGTCTTTCCGAAGATAGTTAAGGAACTTGCCGGCATCCTTGACTCCACGGCCGATTTGCTCGGCGACATCTTCGCGGATATCCCGCCCGGAGCGTTTGTAATCGAACGTGAGCACGACCATCTTGGGAAAGTCAGTGTCGATGATCAGTTGTTGAAACTTCTCGTCTTTCGCGAGCGACCTTGCGCTCTGACCACGAAAAGGTTCAAAAGCTTTGCGCGCGCCTTCCTCATCGAGATAGAGGTGAGCTTCGTAAAGCTCTGTAGTGCTGAACTCGAACCCGCCGGTCGACGTGCGCCCCGCGCTCAGTAGCTTGTCACGAGAGCGGTGCCCAACCCGCACGAGATTCTCCGGGCCTCCGCTTTTGAAAGCCCGGCGCTCGGGGCCCTGGGCGAAGCTGCGCTCCGGCCACAAGACGATTACGCTCAGGCAAAGCAAACAAACGAACAGACATAAGCTCTTGATGATTCGCATCGGAATTACCTCCTTATGGAAATGAACTCTAAGTGTAACAACCACTCTCTGGTCACGGGGTTGGAGAAGAAATCTTCTTGTTCTGCTTCCACCACTTCTCCCATTGCTTCCTGTCTTCACCGAAGCGCTGATCTGTAAGTTGCGCCAGCGCTGCGGCGACGGCGGCCCGGACGCGCGCTTCCTTGTCCTTGAGTGCGGCGATGAGTGGCTCGACGCAACTCGCGTCGCACACCAGGCGGAGAGATTCCGCTGCGACCTGCCGGATCGAGGCGTCTTTCTCCTGCATTATCGGTAGCAGGCGGGGGCTGGCGCGCCGGTCGCCCGTCTCGCCCAGTGCCTTGATCACGCTGCTGCGCACGCTGGGGTTCGCGTCTGTCAAAGCCGCCAGCAGCGGCTCGACGGCCCGCGCATCGCGGCTCTGGCCCAGCGCCGTAGCGGCCGCCGAGCGGATAGTGGTCACTGGGTCTTTCAATGCTTCCAATAGAGCCCCGACGCTCCGCTGGTCCTTTGATTGGCCCAGGGCGAGCACGGCCGCTTCTCGTACGCCGGGGTCTTGATCCTTTGCGGCTGCGGTCAAAGGCTCGACGGCACGCGGATCGCGGAGTCTTCCCAGTGCCCGGATCGCGCGCCGACGCGTGGTCGCCGACTTGTCCTGGAGCGAACTGATGAGAGCGTCAACCGCCGAGGCGCCGCCGAGTTGCCCCAGCGCCTCGGATGCAATCTCCGAAACCTTCTCGCTTGTGTTCTTGAGCGTTGCCTCAATCAGCGGTTCGATCGCTCGCTGGTCGCCCAACATTCCCAACGCCGTGGCGGCACTGGCTTGCAGCGTTTCATCCGGTTGACGCAGTGCCTCAAGCAGCGGCTGGAGAGCCCGCCCGTCGCCGAGTCGGCCCAACCCTTCTGCCGCTCCGGCGCGCACTAGGGGGACTCTATCTTTCAGCGCTTCAAGCAGCCGCTCCAGCGTCCCCTCGCCGCTCACGGTTCCGAGCGTGCGCGCCGCCGCTGCCCGAAAGGCCGCGTGCCGCTCGATGTTGTTGAGCGACGCCAGCAGCGGCTCGCTCCCGTGGGCCTGGCCCATCACTTCCGTCACCGCAAAGGCGTAAGAGCCGTAGGCCAGCATTGCTTCCAGTGCTCCCTTGGAGACATGCATAGTTATCTCCATCTGGTCGTACTGCCTGTCCAGGTACTCTTTGCTCTGCCGGTCGGGTGATTGTGCCTGGCCGGCAAAGCTTACCGCGTAGTCGGGAACGTTCGGCGCGCTTACCGTCAGCGTACCCTGCCATCGCGCTCCCAGACCTCCAACCTGCATCGACGCTTGGCCGCCGCCAAATTGAAGAGTCAACGAGTTCAAGGTTTCTTCGAAACTGCCGCGCACACGGAACGTAAGGTCAGCGGCCGCGCCGCTCCCGCCGCTGACCAAGCGCACACCGCTCGGCTCCAGCGTTGCCCGTGCGATTTCTTCGAAGGGCTGTGTGAAGGCCGTTGGCGAGATAGCGCCACGCGCGAGGATCTTTATGTCAGTCGCCTCTTTGTAAGAAATCTCGGAGATCACCCGTACCGTGCGAGCGGCACGAAACGCCGCGCGCTGCTCAGCGCTCATCGCAAGATTCACTGCGTCCCCACTTTTGGCGGCGCGGCGCTCCGGGCTTTGCGCGAGGCCCTCTGGCCACAAAGGGCTTGCGCTCAAGCAGAGTACAAAGACGAACATCCATACCCTCTTGATGATTCGCATGGTGATTACCTCCGACATGAAAAACTCAAAGTCATCGTTTGCGCTGATGCTCGCGGCGCCGCGGACACGCGATTCTCAGTTGCGGTGGACGGCCCGAATCCTTTTGGCTCGTGCGGCTGCCTCTTGCGCTTCTTCTTTCCATCCCTTCAACTCGTACAGTGCCGCGAGATTTTCCAGCACCGCCGCGATGTAAGGATGATCTGGATTGTCGCGCCCGACGCCTCGTTCCAGGATTTTCAGGCTCCTCTCGTAAAGCATCATGGCGTCGTCATAATCGCCCAGTTTCTTTTTCACGTAAGCAAGGTTGTTCATGGTGAGGGCGACCCTTGGGTCCCAGTAGGCGTTGCCTTGATCCTTTTCCAGGATGTCCAACGCGCGCTCGTAGTCGGCGGCTGCCTCCTTATACTGATCCTGATCGTTGTAGAGCTGTCCGCGATTGTTATAAAGCGTTGCCACCATCTCGTCGTTGGGCGGGAGCACTTTCCCGGCAATCGCGAGCGCCCTCTCGTAAGTATCCTGGGCCTCGGCAAATTTTTCCTGCGCGGCATAATTCATCGCCAGCGTGTTCAAAGCCTTAACCATCTCCTTGCTTTCTTCTCCTGGTGTTCGCTTGTAAATAGCGATAGCCCGCTCGATAAGCGGCAATGCCTTCTTGTAATCTTTCAACGCGTTGTAGGTCACCCCGAGAGCATCCAGTACTTCTGCGACCTTGACATGCTCAACGCCGTAGGACTTCTCAGCCGCGCGCAAGGCGCGTTCGCCGACGCGAGCCGCTTCCTGGAAACGCCCCTCACGATAGAGTTGATTGAACTGTCTGGTTAGCTCGTCGAGGTCATCGGCGCCTTGCGCCGGCAGTACCTGGAAGCCGGAGCGAAGTTCAGCCGCGATGAAACTTGCCTCTGTTCTGGGTGTGATCTCAGGAAGAAACCCACAAGTAGCAAACCAGACTAGCGCCGCGCACCGAACGAGTCTCGAGCGTCTCATTGTCGTCGTACCTTTTCGGAAGGCATAAATGGATTTCAATTGGGTGCCGTCACCGTCACTGGCGCCGCGTCGAGCAGCACCAGGTAAAATAGAGACAAGCGGGTTTCATAACTCCTCCTGGCACCCGGGCGAAGCAAGTTCTGTTTTAGAGACGCAAAGTCGTGCTCGATTTGCCGATAGGCTAGGACGACCAGCGTCGCTTGTCAACGATTTGGGGGAGGGCGAGGTTATGACATTCCTCCGGCGTCGTTTAAGATGCAGTGATGTCAGGGAGTGGGTTTGTTGAGCTTCAGA
>DASXTB010000432.1:0-8176 GCA_036505615.1 Acidobacteriota bacterium | reverse complement strand
ATTGGCTTTGTCGTCGCTTAGGTTCTTGAATGGCAGCACGGCAATAGACTTCCTTTCGGGCGGGGCGGCCTTCCAGGGAGCAACGATAAAAAGAGCAATTGCAATGATCGCAGTCGCGGCAGCGCCAATGAAGATTTGTTGGCTCAGTCGCCAGGGACTCCAGTTGGAGATAGAGCGGGAAAGTGAGGGAGCGGGGGAGTGGGAGCCTGGGAAAGGGGGAGAGGGAGAGAGTGCGCGAGCGGGGGAGTTGGGGAGTGGGAGAGGGGGGGAGGGAGAAAGTGCGGGAGCGGGGGAGTAGGAGAGTGGGAGACTGGAAGACTCGGCCATAGACGAGTCCTGTTCTGCTCTTCTCAGTCCCTCACTCGCTCCCTCTCCCGCTCTCCCACTCCCCCACTCTCCCGCTCCCTTGTTTTCCCACTCTCCCGGCTGATTAACAACGACCGCGGCGTCGAAAATGTAGCCACGACGTGGAACCGTCTTTATATAATGTTGGGAGTCGTCGCCCAGCGCCCGGCGTACCTCCACCAAGCACTGCACCAACGAGTCGTCGGTCACGAACGAGTCGGGCCAAATTGCTTGAATCAGTTCCTCTTTGCTGACTAAACGCCCCCTGTTTTCGACCAGGTATTTTAGTACCTCAAAGGGCTTCGGTCGCAGCTTTACCTCCGCACCGCGGCGCTGCAAGCAGCAGCGAGCCAACTCAAGAGTAAAATCATCAAACGAGTAGGTCCGATACGAGATCTTTTGCATAAGTCAAGATCGCCAAGGCTTTTCTTAGTTTCCGCTGGCTTCCTGGGACGACGAAGCCCGGTCAATAATAATAAGCATCGGATCCCATTTCACAGATCCTTCGGAAATTCATCGTCGTTCCTTGGGTGATGTTTCGTTACTTGTCTCCGAATCTGATGTTAGTTTCAGAGCGGGTAACAACGTGGACTGGATTCTGAGCCCAAGGGCTGCATGATTATACGGCCAGGCCGGGGGTCAAAGCATCCAGCCCCAAAACACAAACACACCATAGAGGGAGGTCTGCAATGAGAATCCTAAGAGTCTTCAGTCCAGTGGCCGCCTGGACAGTAAAGGCACCAAAAAAGCGGGTTATGGCTATGCGCAAGTTTATGTTCCTGGTCGCGCTCGGCTTGCTCGCGGCTGCCATCAATCCGGCAGCTGCTCCGAAGGCAAAATCTTCTACCGCGCCCGCCTGGTCAATGAATGCGACCATCATCGAAGCTTGTAGTTGTCCCATGTTCTGCCAGTGCTACTTTAACACTAAGCCGGCGGCACACACCGGCCATGGTGGAAGGGAGGAGCATTTCTGCCGCGCTAATTTCGGTTACAAGGTGAACCGAGGAAGTTTCGGCAAGGTAAAGCTTGACGGCGTAAAGTTCTGGATGGCAGGAGACATGGGCGGTGACTTTTCACAATTGCACACCGACTGGCTTGAGATTACATTCGACCCTTCGGTAACCAAAGAGCAACGTGATGGCATCGCCGTCATACTGCCCCACGTTTACCCATTTAAATGGAATTCATTGACGGTGGCCAAGGAAGACGCTCCGGTAGAATGGAAAGCCACAAAGGACCGGGCTGAAGCGCGGCTCAACGGCGGGAAGAACGGCGAAGTCGTCCTCAAGCGCAACACGGGGATGACCAACGAGCCCGTGGTGATCAAGAATCTCAAGTACTTTGCCGCGCCGCGCAACGATGGATTCATTCTGATGCCCAATGAAGTCGAGGCTTACCGCGTGGGAGCCAAGCCTTTCGAGTTCAAAGGCAGCAACGGCTTTATGATCACCATCGACATTGCTTCGACGGATATCAAGTAGTGGGAAGTCCCGGGACCTGGTTGCCAGTAACAGAGAAATCGCTAGCGGTTAGTAAGCCGCAGATTAACGCCGATTGATGCCGATTAGCGAACGTGCTGCCGAAGCAGTGCTTCCAGCTAAATGAAGAGGTGATCCAGTTAATCTATAAGCACCGCTTCGGCAGCACATTCGCTATCAGTGTCCATCCGCGTTCATCCGCGGCCTATAAGGTGCGGCCGGTTTCTCTGTTACAGCAACGAAAAACAGGAGATCTACCATGAGAATCTTCAGAATCCTCAGTTTGCTCTTACTATTCGGATTGGCAGCCGTTAAAGCTGCGAATAAACCTTGGAATGTGGAACTGGCTTACATCGAAGCGTGTTCCTGTGAGCTGTTTTGCACTTGCTACTTTCTTGGCCATGCTTCTCACCAGGGAACCGGAGACCACCACACATGCAACTTCAATATGGCAACGAAGGTGACGCGCGGCCGATACGGAGAGTTGGATTTAAGCGGCCTGAAGTTTTGGATGTCCGGAGACCTAGGGCCTAACTGGGCCCACGGCCGGGGAGGTTGGCTTGTGGTTACCTTCGAGCCGACGACGACCAAAGCCCAGCGCGAGGCGTTGCTTGTAGTGCTCGCAAAAATTTATCCTCTCCAGTGGAATTCCCTGCAGTTCGATGAATCCAAAATCGTCTGGGAAATGTCACCCGATGGGAAAAGAGCTCACGGCAAGCTTTTGAACGGAAAAGGCGAAGTAACGCTGACTCGTTTTGCCGGGAGCGACCCGAAAAAGCCAACAGAGATCCAGAACCTCCAATACCTCGGAGCTGACTGGAACTCTCCGTTCGCGCTTTATTTCTCCGACCACTACTACAACGGTTTCGGCAGGAGCTACAAGTTGGAGCGAGCCAATGGCTTTACGATTACGGTGAAGGCTTCTGGGGAATAACCGTTGCGCAAAAAAATACCGCCTCCGGGTTGGCGCAATTCAAAAATTTGACAGCCGGCATTTCCAAACTCTCTTTAACCCTCTCTGTTCCAATTCCGGCTGGATCGGTTCATAATACGCGTCCACCATAGCTATGGCCCTTTCTCCAGGAAGCCGCTTAGGCCCGTACGAAATCCTTTCTCTTCTCGGTGAAGGTGGGATGGGCGAAGTATACCGAGCTCGGGACACGAGACTGGAGCGAGTCGTCGCCATCAAGATTCTTCCGCTTCATCTTTCAGACGACAGCCAGAGGCGCCAGCGCCTGGAACAGGAGGCACGGGCGATTTCCAGCCTCAATCATCCCCATATTTGCGCTCTGTACGACATTGGCCACCACCAGGAGAGCGATTATCTGGTCATGGAATACCTGGAGGGACAGACGCTGGCCGACCGCCTGGCCAAAGGTCCTTTTTCCGCGAGCCAACTGCTGCGTTATGCCACAGAGATTGCCGACGCCCTCGACACCGCGCATCGGCGGGGTGTCATCCATCGTGACTTGAAACCCGGTAACGTCATGCTGACGAAATCCGGAGCCAAGCTGCTCGATTTCGGCTTGGCGAAACTGCAGGAATCGCCCGCACGATCGGGAATTTCCAATCTCTCCGCCATTCCCACTTCCGCTGGGCAACCTCTGACGGCAGAAGGGACAATTTTGGGAACTCTCTACTATATGTCCCCCGAGCAATTGGAGGGCAAAGAGGCCGACGAGCGGTCGGATATTTTCGCTTTCGGCGCAATCGTCTACGAAATGGCTACCGGTAAGAAGGCGTTCGAAGCAAAGAGCCAGGCGAGTCTGATTGCGGCTGTTTTGGAGCACGATCCGCCGTCAATTTCGTCTCTGCAGCCGATGACCCCGGCGGCGTTGGACCACCTCGTCACAGTGTGTTTGGCAAAAGACCCAGACGACCGCTGGCAGAGCGCGCACGACATCAAGAACGAAATCCAGTGGATAGAAGCGACAGGATCTCAGGCCGGGATATCCGGACCGACGACGCCGCGCGCGAAAAGCCGGGAGCGCTTTTGGGTCGCAGCCACTCTGATTCTCGCGGCAATTGTCGCGGCGCCACTGTTATGGCGAAACGTTTCAGAAGGTTCGACGGGTTCACCAATTAAACCGATTCGCGTTCAACGCTTGACTGATTTCGCCGGCCTGGAGGAGTTCCCAGCAATATCACCCGATGGCAAATCGGTAGCATTTGCCGCCGACACTGGTGGAAAATGGCAGATCTGGGTGAGGCTTCTGGCTGGTGGACCTCCTTTGCAGATCACACACGATCCCGTCAACCACCAGTTTCCCCGATGGTCGATGCTTTCTAATTCACTAATCTATTTCACAGCGCCGGTCGGGTCAGAATTACAAGGTACGGTATGGGAAATTTCGGCGCTCGGCGGTGCGCCTCACCGGCTTGTTGACAGTCTGGAAGGCGCCGATCTCAGTCATGACGGAAAGAAGATAGCTTTTATTCAGCCAAACAGCGAAGGCGTACAGATAGCGGTATCGCCTTTGGACGTCTATACCCCACACGCGGTCGCGCGGCTGGCCCCCGGGTACAAATACAGTTACATCCGATGGTCACCCGACGACAAATGGCTGTCGTATCAACGCGAAACGATTTTTGAAAGTGATATCTTCGCTGTGCCCAGTCAGGGCGGCGATCCCTTCCCCATCACCCACGAAGGCACGCTCATGCGTGGATTTTGCTGGTTGCCGGATAGTTCCGGCATCATTTACAGTTCCGCACGAGGAAACACGATTCTTTACCTCCCAACTTTTAACCTCTGGACAATCAGTCTCGGCAAAAGCGTTCCGCGACAACTGACTTTCGGTGAGGCCTCGTATGTTCATCCGGACCTAAAAAGCGGTGGCGCGCTAGTGGCCAGCCGAATATCGATGAAGTTCGATATTTGGAAGTTCCCTACCGACGGAACTCCCTCCGACAATGTCCGGCGAGGAGTCCGGATCACTGAGCAGACCGGACAGGTCCAAACGCCTTCGATCTCACCCGACAACAAAGAGCTGGTATATCTCTCCGACAGCGGGGGTCACGGCAATCTATGGGTAACAAAACTGGATGGTAGCGGAGCTCGACAGATCACTTACGAGCGAGATGCGGATGTGGCCATTGGCGTGCCTGTCTGGTCTCCGGCCGGAAAGGATATCGCTTTTGTGTCCACCAGAAACCTCCAGGGTTGGGACTTCGGCCTCTGGCTGGTAAGCTCCGACGGCAGCAATGTCCGAAATGTAGCCCAGCGCGGTGGATGGGGGTGCTGGTCCCCTGATGGGCACTTTTTGTACTACGCGGTTTCCAGAAACGGAAAATACCAAATTGAAAAGATTACCGCCAATGGAGGCAGTCCGGCAATCGTGCGGACAGACAATGCCCTCAGCCCCGCTGTTGATTCCAACGGAGTTCTTTATTACGCCATCCAATTCGCCAACATTAACGGCATTTCTAATTTCGAAATCCGTGCGGCGCGCCCTGAAAGCGGGCCGTCACAGCTTCTCGCTCAGATTCCGGGGTGGCGGATTCCCGCGTGGCAGCCCGCGTTCTCCCAGGTGCTTTCTCCCGACGGCAAGTGGCTGATCCCCATCATGCTCAGTGACGGCCCGGTGTCCAATATCTGGGCGTTGCCGACTGCGGGGGGACCGATGCGCCAGCTCACCGATTTTGCTCAACGTCGCACCTTCATCGCCCGGCGTGTATCATGGTCTTCCGACAGCAAATACATCTTTGCCGCGCTGGGTGAAGGCGATTCTGACGTGGTGTTGCTGGAAGAGATCTTACCGCGACGCTAAAAGCGCCTGCGCATGCCTTGCGGCAAGGGCCCTGTCGACGCTACACACTCTTCCCTGCCATGTCAAAATACTGAGCAGCCTCCAGCAAACGCCGGTCATTGGTCCATATTTCCTGAAAACCTGCATCTTTTGCCGAAACCAGGTGGATTGCATCTCCAGCTCGCAGATACGCGGTTCGAGGCAAGCCTCCCACCAGCAGCTCTACTTGGTAAAGCAGCCGCTCAGAAACAGGAAAAAGAATCCAGACACTGTTTCGCACATCTTCCAAGAATATATGTCGCAACTTCGCAGCTTCATCCGGGGTAATGGACTTCTCGCGCACGTGGCGCTGGAATACACAGGCCAGCTCTGCGATGCACCAACTGGAGGAATACAATCCGTCTGCTCGCCTGGCGAACTTTCTCACATTCTTGCCATCCGGTTCATTCAAATAACACTTCGCGACGTAAGCTGTGTCGAAGTAAAGCCTCACGAGCGATCCTCTTCAAGCAGCCGCCCGCTGTCGCTTCTGACACGCCGAGATTTCGATATCAACCCTTCTCTGTTAGGGAGCCGTCGACCGGGCGGCAAGGGGCGAAGAGGTCGCAACTCGGCTACCGCAACTCCGCGTTTCTCAATGACGAATACTTCGCCCTTGCTAGCCTCACTAATGATCGCGCTTGTGTTCAAATGCAGATCTCGGACATTGGTCTTCTTCATGTGTCACATAGTGACACTAGAAGCAGAAGAAATCAACCATCGAGAAGTGCCTAAAGGCTGCTGGCTCATTCCATGCGAAAGATCTCTTCCATCTTCCGGAAGTCAGGATCTTTCATCCGTCCGACGCGCTTTTGCCATTCAATATCAAGCGGATCTTCGGCTAGCGCGGCTTGCGCCGCATCCAAGTTGTCTACTTCCATGTACATGAAGAGAGAGCCGTCCAGGAGAAAGAGCAGGATCCTGTGCACTCCGGCGCGGTGGTACCGAGAAACCAGCTCGGGCGAGATATTGTTATGGGCGTCGATGTAGGCATCGCGAAACTCGGGCTTCAGCCCGGCCATAAAACCATAGTTTTGCATGGCCAAAATTATAGCGCGCGATCTGAAACATTCGGTTTTTTTCCTCATCTAACTAAAACGAGAGAGGTAAGCTTTGGAGGTTCTATGAGGCTAATAACGAGGAAGGAAATCTTCGCGACTGCGGTGCTGGCGCTTTTATTCGGTGTGTTTGCGTTAGCCCATGATGACCGTGGAAACGGAAGCAAAGACAGCGTTTATAGGATGGGCTACAATGACGGACATCGCGACGGGCTCCGCCATGGAGAGGAAGATTCCAACCGTGGCATCGGATACGATCCCAACAGCAGCGAACTAAAACATGCAGGCCAGGACGTTCACGTCAGCCACAAGGGCGACTATAAGAAGGGTTACCGAGAAGGTTACCAGATAGGTTACCGCGAAGGTTACGACAGGCGCGGTGGTAGCGTTTTTGGCCGAAATTCAGACCGTTACCCTTCTCCAGATCGTGATCGCGGCAGCTCTAGATATCCCTATCCGGATCGCAACCGAGGATATGGGCAAGGATATGGCCAAGCGTACAATGTGGGCTTCGACCAGGGGTATCGCGACGGACAGGAAAAAGGCCAGTCCGATTACAGCAAGAACCGCGCTCCTGACCTGAGACGCCATGACTGGTACAACGACGCCGATCGTGGTTATCACTCCAACTACGGAAATAAGCGCGACTATCAGGCAGGATATCGAACAGGATTTGAACAAGGATACGATGAAGTGTACCGTGGCCGCGGTGGTTACCGACGAAACACCGGCTCAATCTGGGACGGGATCTTCCGGCGTAATCCCTGACCTCAGTCTCAAGCAAAGTAGGCGGAGATTGATGCTCCCTTTCGGGAGGGACGATTTCTGAAAAAACCACAGTAGCTGTGGTTTGAAATAAGGCGGAGAAAATCTCCGCCTTTTTTTTAACATCCCTTCGCGGGACTTTGGGACCGGAGAGAGCACACATACTCGCCCTCACCCGCTTTGCGTCTTTGCGTTAGGTCTTTCACCGAAGATTTGTGAATAATCCGGGGTCAAGGCGGGAATAGGAAGAAATACAGGATCAGAGCGCCGAAGGCGCGGCATCAAGCAGGGATCGAATACCGCGCCTTCGGTGCTCCAGTTCTTTTTGATCCCGGCGTTACCCCGGATTATCCATAAATTTTTCGTGTTAGAGAATCGTGGGCAGTTTCCGTCCCGTAGGGACGGCGTGATAATAGCCCAGCAGTTTACTGCTGGAATTGGAGTTTGGACATTTTGGAGAGACGGCCGGTGGGCCGTCTCCCGCACAATCTTTCATCGTGCAGGAGACGCTCCACGGGGCGTCCGCGAAGCGGACCAATAACAGTAGCCGGGGGTGCCCAGGCGCGGAGCGCCCTGGGGTTTGGACATTTTGGAGAGACGGCGGTGGGCCGTCTCCGGCGCAATCTTTCATCGTGCAGGAGACGGCCCCCAGGCCGTCTCTCCGCTCCGAAAATGTCCAAACTCCAGCGACCGCGCAAGCGGTCCGGTCAGGTTCGGCAGCCATGGATGCCTCCGTCCCAAA
>DASXTB010000431.1:0-20364 GCA_036505615.1 Acidobacteriota bacterium | reverse complement strand
GATCACGACCACGTTCGCGTTCACGTCCACGCCTACGCCGACGAAAAATACACAATCGCGCACGGTTTGTTTGGTCGTAGTCGTGGACGTTGACGTGCTCGTGAACGTGAACGTGGTCGGCTGTTCACCGCCAAATTTTGTCGCAACCGCAAAGATTTCACCAAATAGCGGCACAAAGGACACGGCGGGCACAACATCACTTGACCTCAACCTCCTCTCGTGTTATCCATTATTAGTTTTGAGGTGCTCGTCTTAAATCGACGAGTGAAAAGGGAAGCGGGTGAAAAGCCCGCACGGTCGCGCCACTGTAAGCAGCGAGCGCGCTGGTGGAATCTGAAGTAGAGACGCCCCGCCGGGCGTTTCTACACCAACCACTGTCTCGCCAATCGGGATGGGAAGGTTGCCAGCGATGCGTTGACCTGCGAGTCAGGAGACCTGCCTCATACAAGGGGCAAGTGAACAGGGCAGAGTTACCAGTGATGAGAATCATCGGTGACTCGGATGCCCCCAAGAGCTTGCCCGATCCAGCGCCACGCTTCGCATGAGAGCGGCGAGTGCAGGACAAAGAGGGTCGGCCTGACGATTCCCTTTGATTCCCGCCTTTTTCCCATTCTCTCATCACCTGGCCGTGGCCACGGGTCGGGACAAACCGTGTTGCATGTCTTTCAGTCCTCCGACAGAGAGGGGAAAGGGCCATCATGAGTCAGTGGAAAACCAGAGATACAGCCGCGCGCCGACGGTTAGCTTGTAAACGGCCTGGGAGCGCACGCATCTTGCGTGCTTCTTTTAGAAGCCTCCTTGCAGTTGTATCCGTTGTAATCAGTCTAGCAACAGCATTGGGTCAAGGAAGTGGTTCCATCGCCGGGCAAGTGACCGATCCGAGCGGCGGCGCTGTTGCCGGCGCCCTGGTAACGCTCTACTCGCGGGGAAGCTCCACCCGCATCCACTCAACAACCGATTCAGGAGGATCGTATCGTGTTGACCGTCTGGCGCCCGGCGAATATGAAGTGGAGGCGGAGGCAAAGGATTTGGGACGCAGCTTCCCACGAAACGTGATCGTCGAGCGTGGCATCACGCAAACAGTAAACATTTCGCTCCAGCTTTCCTTGATCCGCGAGCAAGTTGTTGTCACGGCATCCGGCAGTGCGCAGCCCGTTGACGAAGTTTCCAAAGCCATTACAGTGATTAGCCGGCAGGAAATAGAATCACGAGATGAGTTCTCTATTGCCGAAGCTTTGCGAACCGTCCCGGGGCTGCACGTACAGCAACTAGGAGGGCCTGGCTCCTTTGCAAGCATCAAGACTCGCGGCCTGCGCAACGAGGATACAGCGGTGCTCATCGATGGCCTCCGCTTTCGAGACGCAGCCGCTCCCCAGGCGGACGCTTCCGGTTACCTGGAAGACCTGATGGCAACCGATCTGGATCGAGTGGAAATTCTGCGCGGCTCCGGTTCCTCCCTTTACGGCACGAATGCCATTGGCGGTGTGATCAATCTTGTCACTGATGAAGGAGGGGGCGCGACGAGGGGTGGTGTGGCGCTGGAGGGCGGCGGACTTGGCTTATTTCGTGGGCAAGCCCGACTGGCAGGCGGATTGCGGCAAGGGTGCCTGGATTACAGCGCCGCTGTCTCGCATCTCAATGTTGTCAATGGAATCGACGGAGATGATGCCTACCGCAACACCACTGGTCAAGGGCGTCTCAGTTATCGGCCTTCGGCTACCACTGCGTTTTCTGCCCGTATTTACGCGGTGGACTCTTTCTTGCAACTCAACACGGACCCTGAAGCCATTGGCAGCCTCCCTTCCAAAGGGATTCTCGCGGCGATACCTCTTTCCCGCGCAGAATTGCGCCGTTATGAGGCTGGGACGCCCCTGGCACAGCTCAACGTCGGAAATGCTACATTCATTCCCTCGGCTGATGACCCTGACAACAGACGCAAGGCGCATTTTTTCGCGGGCGTGGTCACGTTTGATCAGCGCCCCTCAAAGGATTTTGGGTATTCGATTTCTTATCACGGCCTCGTGAGCGGTCGAACGTTTCGTGATGGCCCTCGCGGCGTTTCGTTCCAACCTGACGGAAACACGCAGTCCGATTTTGACGGGCGCATCCACACCGTTAATGGCCACCTGAATTTACAGTTGGGGCGTTTTGGCTTGATAGATGGCGGCTATGAATTCGAGAGCGAAAACTACGTAAATCGCTCTTTTCCGGCAAAAGCCACTGAGAATTCGTCAGTAGATATAACGGAGCGCAGCCAGAGCCTGTTCGTCCAGGACCAGGTACGCCTCTTCGACGACCGATTACAATTCTTGGCGGCTTTTCGAACGCAGTACTTTTCACTGAAGAGCCCGCGATTTGCCCCGGCGGAATCGGCGCCCTACCAGGGTCTAACCTTTAGAGCGCCCTCTAGTGCCTATACGGGTGATGGCTCTATTGCTTACTTTTTCCGCGAAGCTGGGACGAAAATCCGCGCCCACGCCGGTAACGGCTATCGCGCTCCTTCTTTGTACGAACGCTTTGGAACTTTTTTCAGCAGCTTCGGCTATTCCGTTTTCGGCGACCCCCGGCTGCGCCCCGAACGTTCCATCGCAATCGATGTGGGCTTGGATCAAAAATTCCTGAATAACCGCGTGCAGGCGTCAGCGACCTACTTTTACACACGGCTTCAGGAAGTGATCGTTTTCGATTTTTCTGGCGCCATCAATCCGGAGACCGACGCCTTTGGACGGTTCGGGGGATATCGCAACACCAATGGCGGCCTGGCGCGAGGCGTGGAACTAAGTGCAACAAGCACGCCCACGCCGTCACTCGATCTTTCACTTGCCTACACCTACACGAACTCCATCCAGCGCAGGCCCCTTATCGAAGACGTCCTTCGCTCTTTTATTATTCCCAAGCATCAGTTTTCTCTGACGGCTGCTCAGCGCTTTGGTCGCCGCCTTCTAGTCAATCTCGATTTAACGGCCTCCGGAGAATACCTTGCGCCGATTTTCAATTCTCAGACATTTGCCAGCCGTGCGTACAGGTTCGATGGGATTGTCAAAACGGATGTCGTGCTGAGCTACAGACTACCCGTTTCCGACTTTAAAGCGGTTCGCTTCTATGGGAAGGTGGAAAACCTGTTTGACCGTACCTACTACGAGAGCGGTTATCGCACTCCGGGTGTGACTGGTATTGGCGGAGTGAGATTTGAATTCTAACGTAGGTGAAAATAGAGACTGAAAGTGTGCTAATTGCTATGACAATCGCAACCAAACGTGGCGACAAAGGACAGACTAACCTGGTGGGACATGTTCGCGTTTCCAAAGGGGAGCTGCGCGTTGAGTGTTACGGGACAATTGACGAGTTGAACTCACAACTGGGCTTTGCGCGGTCGATCTGTAACGACAAGGGGGTGGGAGGTGTATTGAGACGAATCCAGCGTGATCTTTTCGAGATCGCCTCGGTAATTGCTACGCCCCCAGATGCAAAGCATCCGCCGGCGGCGATCTCCGCCGAAATGGTGAAGGCGCTGGACGCCGAAGTCGAACGTATCGAAGCGACAGGAAGCATCGTGACAGATTGGGCTTTGCCCGGAGAGCTGCCAGATGCCTCCGCGCTTGATGTGGCGCGGACTGTCTGTCGCCGCGCCGAGCGTTGCACAGTGAGGCTGAAAGATCAAGGGGGCGTGATCGATCCGCAAATACTGGCTTATCTAAACCGCCTCTCCGACCTTCTGTGGTTGCTGGGGCGGCTACTGGAAGTCCGCGCCGGCGTCAATTCGGCTTTGCGCACTAGAGCGAAGCCGGGAAAGCGATGGTCTCGTGCGTGGTGAGTGTTGGCGATGAAAATCTGTTCTCTGATTCCCAGTGGTACGGAGATCCTCTTTGCTCTAGGCGTGGGCGAACAGGTAGCTGCCGTAACGCAGTTCTGCGACTATCCAGAGCAAGCAAAAACCCGGCCGATAGTGAGCCGGCCTCGAGTGGATACGTCCGTTTTGACGTCCCGAGAAGCAGCCCGAGTCATCGAGTCTTTGTTGCGATCCGGACAAGGGACGTACGTATTTGACACCGACTGGCTTCGTCGAGAGAAACCGGATTTGATTCTCACGCAGGACCTTTGTCGGGTGTGTGATTTAGAATCGGAGAAGGTAATCAAAGCGATCGCCGATCTTCATCCTGCTCCACAGGTGTTGGTATTAAGCCCGCAGAACCTTTCCCATATCTTAAAAAACATTAGGCTGGTGGGAGAGGCGACGGGCGCTGAGGCGTCCGCGTCCGCCCTGGCGAAGCGAATAGAAGATCGGATGGGTGAAATCGCCTGCAAAGCCGAACAGGCAAGTACTCGGCCCCGCGTGTTTGTCCTCGAATGGGTTGAGCCTCTTGCCGCCGGCGGCCATTGGATGCCGGAGATGGTGGAGCTTGCGGGTGGCAGCGATCAACTCGGCAGGCCCAATGAACCTTCCGTGCTGCTCGCTTGGGAACAGGTACTTCGTTATGACCCAGAAATTATCGTCATGACACCCTGCTCCTGTCCCATCGAGCGAACCCTTGCGGACGTACACGTTTTGGCAGGCCTGGACGGTTGGTCGCATCTTGCCGCCGTGCGGAAAGGCGAAGTTTATATCGCTAACTCGGATTACTTCGTTCGGCCCGGCCCCAGAGTGCTGCTCGGTCTGGAGTTTCTAGCCCAGCTTATTCACCCGGAACAGTTTGCCAATCTTATACCACCGGGATCGGTCGTGAAATTGGATCCTGGGGCGTACCGAGGCGAGCGGTCGGCCCGGAACTTCGGCCGGCATTTCCGGCCGTATCCATCATGAAAAAGCTCCGCGCTGCATTTGCGATTCTTCTTCTAAGTGCGCTGGCGATTCTGCGTGTCGCGCCGACGAACATTGTTTCTGAACATGGTCATTCCCGGATTGTCTCGTTGGCGCCCAACTTAACGGAGATAGCGTTTGAGCTTGGAGCGGGGAAGCAGATCGTGGGCGTAACCACCTATTGCACTTATCCTCCTGAAGCGCAGAAGAAGGAGAAGATTGGCGATTTCATCAACCCCAACATTGAGAAGATTGTGGCCCTCAATCCGGATCTGGTCGTAGCAGAGCGATGGACCTCGTCAAAGATTGTGCCGCATTTAAGAGGCATGGGGATCAATGTAGTGGAGACGCTAAGCCCAAAGTCTCTGGCAGAAATTTACCAGGTGATTCGCGAGGTGGGCACTGCGGTTGGAAGGGCCGACCGCGCAGAGGCGCTGGTAAGAAAGATGCAAGAAAGAGTCCGAGCAATTGCAGACCGCGGGAAACGTTTCCCTCGTCACCCAACCGTTTATGTCGAGATCGACCTGCCTTCCTGGACCGTAGGACGAGCTAGTTTTATCAGTGAAGCTGTCTCTCTGTGTGGGGCCCGGAACATTTTTGACGATGTCGAGCGGCCGGCGCTTCAAGTCTCAAGAGAGACGGTTATCGAGCGCGATCCCGAGATCATTATTTCGTTTGATGCAAGCGTGTCAGAATTTCACAAAAGGGGTGGGTGGGAGCAGATACGGGCTGTCAGGAACGAGAAAATCATCGCTGACTTGGATCGCAATCTACTTTCCCATGGAAATCACCGGTTGGTGGACGGGATGGAAAAGCTGCAGGCAAGGCTGGAAGCAATAGTAACTAAATGAGGTTGATGACCGATGATGGATGGGCCATGACTAATGGCCGACGACGCCTAACATGAGCACAAGCTTGCGTCGCTATAGTCTTCTCTGGCTGGGACTGCTGACACTAGCCTCGGCGGCTGTTGCGCTGTTTGTTGGCCCTGTTCGGCCGGCGACGTCGACGATCATCTGGGAGATTCGGCTTCCACGAGTGTTGCTTGGAGTACTGGTCGGGTCTGGGTTGGCGGGAGCAGGGGCGGTATTTCAGGGCGCCTTGCGTAATCCACTGGCAGATCCTTTCATTCTGGGAACATCGAGCGCCGCTGCAACCGGCGTGATGATCGCTGGATTGTTAACGATCAGTCATTACTCCGCGCTTTATTTTATGTCTCTGGGGTTCGCACTGCTTTCCATCGCCGTCGTTTATCGGATTGCCCGGATCGACGGCAAAACTCCTATTCAGACGATCGTTCTGGCGGGCGTTATTGTCAGCTTGTTTTTTAACGCCGCAGTATATCTGTTCTTCTCCATCTTCTACCGTGAGTCTTTCACTGTTTTGTTCTATCTGCTTGGAACCCTGACTGAAGGGAATCGCACGCTGATTGCCATCTCAGGATCTATCATCTGCGCCTGCTTCGGGATCTGCTGGTCGTTTTCCCGAGAGCTTGACGCGCTCACGCAGGGAGAAGAAACGGCCTTCCACTTGGGGATTGGAGTAGAGACGGTCAAGAAAATCCTTTTTGTGGCTGCTTCAGCCATGGTGGCCGCCGCAGTGTCTGTGGCCGGGATGATCGGCTTTATCGGTCTGATTGTGCCCCATATGATGCGCATGATTGTCGGAGCCGATCATCGCGTGCTCATACCGGCCTCTGCTTTTGGCGGCGCTCTTTTTCTGGTTCTCGCGGACGCACTGGCGAGGACAATTGCGGCACCGCTCGAGATTCCTGTGGGGGCGCTGACGGCTCTTATAGGTTCTCCCTACTTTGTCTATCTGCTGCGTCGAACACAGAAGATTGGGGAATTCTGATGCCGGCGGTTTTAGTGGAGCAGGTGAGCTTTAGGTATTCGAGCGGTTTTGCTCTTCACAGTATAGATTTAGAAATTCCACAGCAGGCTTTTTTGGCTTTGATCGGGCCCAATGGGAGTGGAAAGACCACCTTATTGCGGCTAATGAGCGGCCTCTTGCGGCCGGAAAGCGGCAACATTCGTCTCAATGGGAAAGTGGTTTCAGACTTTGAGCCACGCGAGCTAGCCCGGCAGATGGCAGTGATTTCTTCTGAGCAGTTTTTTGAATTTCCTTTTTCGGTCGCCCAAATAGTAGCGATGGGGCGGTTTCCCCATTTGGGGCGCTTTGGGAAGATGTCAGCGCAGGATTGGCAGATTGTTGAAGAAGCGCTCCGAATGACTCAGATTCAAGACCTGAGCAAGCGACCCATCTCCGAGCTTTCCAGCGGAGAACGCCAGCGCGTGCTGATTGCCCGGGCCATCGCCCAAAAGCCGTCTATCTTGATGCTCGATGAGCCGAATGCCCATCTAGATATCGGTCATGAGATTGAGATTTTTCGCCTGCTCCAGTTTCTCAACCAACAACACGCCATTACCGTGGTCGTTGTGCTGCACAACTTGGCCGCTGCCGCGGCATTCTGCAAGTCGGTAGCTTTGCTTTATCAGGGCAGGTTACTGAAATATGGAAAGCCCGAACAGGTAATCACTACGGAAATCATTCGCGGTGCTTATGGAGCCGACGTTTCCGTTCACCCAAGTCCGACCGGTGGATTCCCGCAGATCAGTTATGACCGGTGAGAAACGGGCTATTGTGGTCGCAGGGACCCACAGCGGCGTCGGCAAGACTTCGATTGCAATCGGCATCATGCGAGCGCTGACGCGCCGTGGCTTGAAAGTTCAGCCCTTCAAAGTGGGTCCAGACTTTATCGATCCGGGCCATCATAAGCGAGCTGCGGGGCGGATCTCGCGGGAAGAGATCCTTAACGCCCTGTGTCGCAAGACCGATCTCCCTGAATAGAATGTTGAAATTCATCGGTTTCTCAGGTGCTTACCTGCTAAATTGCAGTGGATTTTGGATGATCTTCTTAATCCGGTAGCCGTTGCATATCGGAAGATCGGAGATATCGTTTTAGCAGGGAGGGATTTATGTCTCGAACAAGCTTAGTTCTTGCGGCGCTCGCTGTATTGATTGCCGCTCCAGGATGCGCGAAGAAAACAAGTGACCTGCAAGTGATCATTTCGAATCCGATTGCCGACGGCAGTGTTGTTTTGAAGAACCGGAGCGGCGAATTGAAGCAAGGAACCAACGATTTGGTAGTTGAATTTGTAGGCAACGGAGGCAAACTGATATCGGTCCAAAAAGCTACGCTCTCAGGATCCATGCCAGTACCCGGAGGAACGCCGATGGGTACTGCAGTCACTTTGCAGCCATCCGACGAACCGGGACGCTTCACGGCGAAGCCGAAACTAGATATGAGAGGCGATTGGCAATTCACAGTAGATTTTGTCCTGCCTTCGGGCCCAGGGCAGTCCTTCTTTAGCCTGACCGTGAAGTAGAATGACAGTCAAAAGAAAGGCGGTGCCTAACTTTTTCAGAGACAGGGATAACACCCGACAGTATTCCAGCGCTAGGGGCTTTTCCCCGGGGCCAGATCTTCGATATTCAAATTTATCTCGCCGGGGTCAGGTCTTCAGGATCTAAATCTGAATTCCAAAGACCTTACCCGAACTCAAAAATCAATGTCTGAAATTCCCATCCCGAAGCAGCTTGCATCGGGGTTGCTCGCAGGCTGCTTGAGTGCCGCTGTCGCTTTGGTGCTCTTCATTTTTTTGGCGCAGGCGGTATCGCACGCTGAAACGCAGCAGATCGACGACCGAATTCGCGCGGCAATTCACCAATACTCATCGCCCTGGCTCTCCTCTTTGATGCAGATGCTGACAGTGCTTGGGGCAACCGCATTCCTTGTACCGGTGGGTGCGGGTGTGGTGCTTTGCTTGGCGTTTGCTCGGCGGCCGCTTGCTGCATTGCTATTTGTCATCATGATAGATGGAGCCGTACTGCTGAATGTTGCGCTGAAGTGGGCTTTCCAGCGCGGCCGCCCCGCGCCGTTCTTTGATCTCTCGCCGCCACGGTCTTATAGTTTCCCCAGCGGCCACGCGCTGTTTTCCTTCTGCTTTTATGGTTTCCTGGCTTTGGCCGTCACTAAGTCTACTCAAAGCCATGCCGGCCGAATCGCAGTCTGGGGACTGGCAGCGCTGATTATTGCGGCGATCGGTTTTTCGCGCATCTACCTCGGAGTTCATTACCCGACCGATGTCTTGGGAGGCTATGTTGTGGGGTTTTTCTGGACTGTGATGCTTGGCCTCGGCTATCGGTTTCTGCAACATCGGGAGTGAACGGTCACTGCCTGTCCTCTGCCTAAATCATGAAGACCGTCGCTCGCGGATCGTGCGGTGTTAATCGAAGTTTGTTTCTTATTTTTTGCCATTTAGAGAAACTAATAATTAGGATTGACTGTCATGTTCAAGCTGTTCACTATTAGAAGGTGAGGACCCAAATGAGAGCTCGCGTGCTTCTGCACGCATAGCGAGCTTGTCTTCATTTTTTCCTTTTGATAAGCGATTTGATTGGCGGTGGGGTTTTTGATTGCTGCCGCTCGAAAAGGGGTTACATGGCCGTCGATGAAATACAGGACCGCGTCCTGGCCGTTTTCAGGAAGAACCGGCGTGTGGGGGCGGCTCCACTGGATTTGAACACCACGTTCGATGAACTCCACCTGGACTCGCTTGAGGTATTTTGCATTGTCTTTGACCTTGAAGACGAGTTCAACATCACTATCCCGGACAACGCCGCTCAGACCATGCGCTGCATCGGAGATGTAGTGGGAGGCGTACGAACCGTGCTGCGCGACGGGTCGCCCGATTCGCTGGTTCAACAGCGGCAGGCACAATGAGGCGCGTAGTTATTACCGGCGCAGGCGTCGTTTCGCCGCTTGGCTCCAGCCCTGATGGCGTTTGGGAAAAAGTTTCGACCGCCACCTCGGGAATCGGGCCATTGACCCGACTAAAGTTGAACTCCGGCCGCGCGCACGTGGCTGGTGAAGTCCGCGATTACGCCCCGGAGCAGCATTTTCAGCCCAAGGATTTGGAGCTGCTCGACCGTTTTGCGCAGTTTGCCATTGTGGCCGCCCGCGCAGCCGTCGCGGATGCCAGGTTTAAGCTGACGAACGGAAATTCGGTCCGCACTGGAGTATCAATAGGGTCAGCCTATGGCGGCATGGAGAGTTACGACTCCAGTTACCGCCTCCTATACGGAGAGAACGCGCAGCGGATGCATCCGCTGACTATTCCCCGCCTGATGCACAATGCCGCCACCAGTCATGTGTCGATGTATCTCGGGGCCAAAGGTCCGTCCCTTTGCGTTTCTACGGCGTGCGCATCGTCGTCACACGCGATTGGGGAAGCTTTTCGAACCATCCAGGCCGGCGCTGCCGATGTGATGCTTGCCGGCGGCTCAGATGCTCCGCTTACGTTGGGCGTGCTCAAGTGCTGGGAAGCGATGCGAGTTCTGGCCGGCGCAGGGTCTGATGCCCGCGCTGCATGCCGGCCCTTCAGCGCAGATCGCGAAGGCATGGTAATCAGCGAAGGGGCAACTGTGCTGGTCCTCGAAGAGTATCAAGAGGCGCGCCGGCGGGATGCGCGCATTTACGCTGAAATCGTTGGCTATGGTTCCACTGCCGATTCCGGTCATATCACACAGCCGACCGTTGAAGGGCCGGCCCGGGCCATGCAGCTTGCGATACAGGAGGCGGAACTTTGCTCCCACCAGGTCGATTACATCAACGCTCACGGAACTGGGACAAAAATGAATGACGTGACGGAAACGCGGGCCATTCACGAGGTGTTCAAGGAGCACGCCGGGCATCTTTCTGTTAGTTCCAGCAAGTCGATGCATGGCCACTTGATGGGAGCTTCCGGCGCAATGGAGTTATTGATCACAGTGCTGGCCATTCAGAACGGTGTCGCGCCTCCCACGGCCAATTATCGGCAGCCGGACCCGGAATGCGATTTGGATTACACCCCCAACGAGAAACGGGAGCGCCCGATACACGCGGCTCTCTCCAATTCCTTCGCCTTCGGCGGCTTGAATGCCGTGCTGGCGGTCCGCAGATTATAAGCCTGTTCAAACACAAACAGTAAGATTCCTCAACCATGGAACGGGGCTCCATTCGATTTGATCGCAACGAGCTGGCAGGCGCGTTCGGAGACATTGGGACCGATCTGCCCCTCATTGTCGGCATGGTGATGGCTGCCCGGCTCGACAGTGCCAGCGTGATGACCATGTTCGGGGCGATGCAAATTTTCACCGCTTTGAGATATCGAATGCCGATGCCGGTTCAGCCTCTTAAAGCCATGGCAGTGATCGTGATCGCGCAGAAACTGGATAAGAACATCCTTTTTGGTGGCGGCCTGGCAATTGGAGTCTGCATGATGCTGCTGACATTGACGGGAGCGATCGATTGGCTCGCTCGTGTTGTGCCCAAACCTGTGGTTCGAGGAATCCAGCTTGGTCTGGGTCTGCAGCTTGCGTCGCTGGCATTGAAGGATTACGTGGGCGCCGAGGGGGCCCTTGGGTATGGGCTGGCTGCCATTGGTTTTGTGCTGACGCTGTTTCTTTTGGGGAACAGAAAATATCCCGCGGCGCTGTTTGTTATTTTCGTGGGAGTGATCTACGCGTTTGTTTTTAAACTGGACGCGGCCACCGTGGCTCGTAGTTTTGGTTTACGAGTGCCCCAGCTACACGCGCCCCGATTTCAGGAAGTCATGACAGGTTTCGTCATGCTGACGCTGCCGCAGATTCCTCTTTCGCTGGGCAATTCAATCCTGGCGACAAAGCAGGTGGCTCGGGATTTCTTCCCCGAGCGCTCTTTAAGCGTGCGCCAGATCAGCTTCACTTATTCGCTGATGAATCTGATCAATCCGTTCTTCAGCGGAATTCCCACATGTCACGGGTCGGGGGGCATGGCAGGACATTATGCTTTCGGCGCCCGGACCGGGGGCTCAGTGATTCTTTACGGCTCACTCTTCCTAGGAATCGGCCTCTTTTTCAGCAATGGGTTTGACAAGATTGTGCAGGTCTTCCCGCTGCCGATGCTTGGCGTGATACTGCTTTTTGAAGGGCTGACGCTAATTACTCTGATGCGCGACGTCGCCGAATCGAGGCCGGAGTTTGCCAATGCCGTGCTTGTGGGATTAATCGCCAGCAGCCTCCCCTATGGCTACGTCATCGGCTTGGTTGTGGGGACGGTCCTGGCGTATGCGAGGGGCGGACTGGAAGCAGTCGCAGCAACGACACGGACCAAGCCCGTCGAAGAATCAAAAGCAGAGGAGCGGCCGGCGGAACATGAGAAAGACTCGGTGCCGCGAGTTGGCAGGCCGTGATTCTTCGCTACTGCAGTTGTATCTTAGCCGCCTTGGCTACTTCGTCGTGACGCGCAAACCAGACTGCTTGCTTGGATTTCATGTGCTGGATCAGCTTCTCCAGAATTGTAGCGGACCAGCGGCGCGCAACGGCTCCTGCTGGCGCGTCAGGCTTTGAGGAGGTCGGCGAGTTTTAGGATGGTGTTCCAGTTGCGGCCCGTTCCACGGGTGCCAAGCTTCTTTTCGATGAGGATGTTCGTCAGGCGCGAGCGGCCGATACCGCTCGGGTAGACAATGTAAGCTTGTCTAGCTTCAGCGCGAATGACCTCGGGGCCTGTGATGGCGGCCTGCAGCGCCCGTACGTCCTTGACATCGGGCGCGTGCTTCAGAAACATGACGACGAGATGGCCGGGATCGCGCTCCGCTTCCTTGGGGAAGGGATTGTTCGCGATGATCGTCTTCCATTCCTCTGCTGTGCGGACGAAGAAGTCCGTTTGAAGAGCGAGGCGCTTCTCGGCCTCCGTCTCCAGCAAACGCTCCAGGGATGCACTCGTTCGCGACTCACTTCTAAAAACCAGATTGCCGCTCTGGAGCAGCGATCGGGCGTCAAGGAAGCCCAGTTGCGTGAGGAGGTCGCGCAGTTCAGACATGGCAACTTGCCTGTGGCCACCGACATTGATGCCACGAAGGAGAGCCACATGGAGCGTCATGGCTTCGGACCTCGTTTGACTTAACAATTTTCAACCGCGATTGATGTCACAAAGACATCCTGGCTACACTTTGTACTTGCCCGGTACTGATCTTGTTCGCGTCTCCAGCGAAGGCTCAACTTCCGTGTTCGGCATGGGAATATCTGCCGCGTAATTCCCTCAAAGCCATCAACGGCATCGTTTGCTTCTAGCTTCGACATGATGTTGCGGAAGATGGCGATCACGGTCGTATGGTGGATCGATATGCTCCGGTATACTAGCATCGGCAAAATCCGCTTGCCAGTGCTTGCGCGAAGCGTCGTCAGCATAGTGTTTTAAGTACAACTCGATGTCTTCTTCGCTGCCCGAGCCGACGAAGTCGATATGATAGCCGCCGTTGGGATCGTCTGGACTGACTAGTGCCGGCTCTCGCAACTCTTCGTTCCAAAGCCGGTCATAGAGCTCGCGATCACTCATGTGGTCGGTGCTGTTCAGGTAAACGCCGAGTTCTGCCAAAGCTTCAATCAGCTTCCATAATTTATCATGCAGCTTGGAATCGCTCATTTTATCCGGTGCGGGAAATGTAAAGCCTCGCTGCATGAGGTGCGCCTCGAGCGTTGGGGACTCTCCTCTGATCCACTCGTCCAGGCGCGCGAAGTATTGATCGAGATCGCGATCGCCGTCTGGTTCGGGCGACAATTCCACTGACTGATCCAGCCGTCCAGGGACAGGAGCGGCTCGTCCGGCCGTCAAACTGCGACGGCGGTTCGCTCTTGCGCGTCGGTTCCGGCGATTCTTCTTTTTCTTGCTGCTTGACATAGTCCTCCTTGGGTAGCAGAAGTTTTCATGGCTACAGAGTACATAACTGCCGTCGAGCCGATTTTGCGACAAAAATCTTTATAAGTTTCCAGCTATCGGGCCGATTCCGGTTGGTATGCCCCCCTTCTAGCGCCCTCTTTTCGCATTCCGCAATCCGCATTCACCAATTGAATCGTTCACTGCGTCGCCGGCGAAGGGCTTGTCTCGGTTTTTTAGTCGAAGATGACGCAATCTTTTGTGATAAAAGAGTTCTTCTTGGACAGGCTCTCAAAAACTGAACAATACGGCTTTTAGTCAAGCGTTTGTGGCAGAACAGAAGAATATTTTCCATTTTCCAAATCAAGACGGGCCAAGCGGGCAACATCCATCCCTGACCAGCAAAATAAGCCGGCGGGTTTCGAAAAAAATCCGCCAGCGCGGACAAGATTACTGGGATGGCGGCCGCGTTGTGGTCCTGAAGAGTTCCAACACCGAAGCTCAAGCCGTAGTCATTGGTTCAGAAGAATACGAGGTCGATCTGTGGCGTGAAAGCAATGCCCTGATTGCGCTGTGCACCTGTCCCTATTTTGCCGACCATGGTCCTTGTAAGCATATCTGGGCAGCAGTCCTGGCGCTGGATGACGGTGAATCACTGATGGGGCGTTTCCATGATGTGCCCAATATTCTGCTGGAAGATAAAGAATGGCTGTATGACGATCTGGACGACGTTCACGAGAACGAACAGGAAAATGGCGCTCGTTCAACAGCAAGGCGGGCCGCAGTTGACTGCAAAGAGCCTGCTGCGGCGGATGAAGACTGGCGCGCGAGGAGCGAGCATGTCAGAAAGAGTATAGATAGATCAGCACCGAAATCCACTGCGCACCTGAAGCGTTCCGAATGGAAGCGGCAATTACACGCGTTGCAGCAGAGCATCACTGACGTCGAACGCGTATCAACACCGTGGCCGGAAGGACAGGAGGTCCTTTATGTAATCGACGCCCCTGCCACTTCGACCGGGCAGGGATTGACTGTTGAGGTGATGTCTCGGTTCAAAAAGAAGAACGGCCAGTGGAGCAAAGCCAAACCCTTCAAGCTGGAGAACGCGCGAATTTCTGAACCGCCCGATCAACTGGACCGGCAGATTATTTCGCAACTGCTTGGCGCCGGCAGCTACCCGGCTTACGACTTCCCGCCTTATGGCTATCAGCCGAGCGCAAGACAATATTATCTTGCCACTCAAAGCCAGCTTCAGACGTTAGTGCCTTTAATGTGCCAGACCGGACGTTGCCGGCTTCTGACCAGTGATACCGATGAAACGTTGCATCCGGTTGGCTGGGATGATGGAGGCGCTTGGGAATTTTTCCTTAGAATCGAAGGGGAACCAACAACCGCGTACATGTTGACCGGATGGCTGCGCCGGGATGAAGCACAATTCCCGCTTTCCGAGCCTGTGCTCCTGGTTGGCGGAGGCCTGGTTTTCTTCAAAGATCATGTTGCCCCGCTGGTGGATCATGGGGCCTTTCCTTTGATTTCGCTGTTGCGTAAACAACGGAAGGTCGATATTCCAACGGATGAAGCGAACGACTTCTTGCAACAGCTTTATGCTTTGCCCCGATTGCCGCCATTGGATGTTCCCGAGCCACTAAAAGTAGAAATGGTCTCCCCGGCGGCGCGCTTTCACTTTAAGATCGCAGCGCCCGACCCCCAGCACTCATGGACAAATCGATTTCGCGGGCTTCTCTCGTTCGAATACGAAGGTGTTTTGGTCGCAGAAACCCAGAATGGCTCGGGCATCCTGCAGGTGGCACAGCGCCGTTTCATTGCCCGCGACTTCGCGGCCGAGAGAGCCGCAAGTCAGAAGCTGATTGAACTGGGTTGTCGTTCACATACCTCTTACCTCGGTCCGGTCGTTCAGGAGTATGAGATTGCAGCGGGGAAATTGATAGCCGTCGTGAGGCAGTTGCTCGGTGATGGTTGGCTTGTGGAAGCGGAAGGAAAACGGTACCGCGCGCCCGGGCAGGTCAGTGTCACGGTGCGTTCGGGGATCGACTGGTTCGAGCTGCACGGGGCGATTGAATTCGACGACCAGGTTGTGCAACTGCCCGAGGTCTTGAGAGTTGCCAAGCGTGGCGAACCGGTAGTGCGTCTGGGTGACGGCAGCTTCGGCATTCTCCCGGAAGATTGGCTGCGCCGTTATGGAGTCATTGCAGGTCTGGGTGAGCAGCGTGAAGATCATCTGCGCTTCAGCCGCAGTCAAGTGGGGCTGCTGGACGCCTTGCTTGCTTCTCAGCCTCAGGCGAAGTGGGACACGGAGTTCGCGCATGCGCGCAAGGAGCTGGATTCGTTTCGGACGATCAAGGCAGCCCCGGAGCCGCGCGGTTTTGTGGGACGACTTCGTCCCTACCAGCGCGAGGGTTTAGGCTGGCTGCTCTTTCTGCAGCGCTTCGGATTGGGGGGTTGCCTTGCAGATGACATGGGACTGGGGAAGACGGTCCAGTTGCTAGCTCTGCTGCAATTGCGCCACTTGGCAAAAGAGAATGCCAACAAGCCTTCTCTGGTCGTGAGTCCTCGCTCGCTGGTATTTAACTGGATGCAGGAAGCCGCGCGCTTTACTCCCGAACTTCGAGTGCTGGATCACACCGGCATGCAGCGGGCCAGTACGCCTGGCCAACTTCAGGACTGCGATGTGGTGTTGACCACCTACGGCACGCTCCGTCGCGATATTCTTCTGTTCAAAGATTTTCCATTCTATTATGTGGTTTTGGACGAGGCTCAAGCGATTAAGAACCCCAACAGCAAGTCAGCGAAGGCTGCTCGACTTCTACATGGCGAGCACCGGCTGGCTTTGAGCGGCACGCCTGTCGAGAACCATCTGGGCGAGCTCTGGAGCCTGATAGAGTTTTTAAATCCGGGGATGCTCGGGACGATCACCGCATTTCGGCTGGCGAATCGGTCAAAAACTCCGTCTGAGGCGATGTTGCAATTGCTGGCGCGCGCACTACGGCCCATCATCTTGAGGCGCACCAAAGACCAGGTAGCCAAAGACCTTCCTTCTAAAACCGACCAGACCCTTTACTGCGAATTGGATTTCGAGCAGCAAAGGCTATATCAGGAAGTGCTGACTCGTTACCGCCAATCACTGAAGAATCTGTTAGACCGGCAGGGGATGGCGAGGTCGAAGATTCATGTGCTGGAAGCTCTGCTCCGCTTGCGGCAAATCGCCTGCCATCCGGGATTGGTGGATCCTTCAAAGAGGGAAGCGTCGAGCGCAAAGCTGGACAGTCTGCTCTTTCAATTGCAAGAGGTTTTGGACGAAGGCCATAAGGCGCTCGTGTTTTCGCAGTTCACAAGTTTTCTAGCGCTGGTGCGGAAGCGGTTGGACGGGAAGTTTGATTATGAATATCTGGATGGGCAAACGCGCGATCGTGGCGCCAGGATTGAGAGGTTTCAAAATGATCCAGCGTGCCAATTGTTCCTCATTAGCCTGAAGGCTGGGGGTCTAGGACTAAACCTAACGGCAGCCGATTATGTTTTTCTGCTGGACCCGTGGTGGAACCCTGCCATTGAAGCGCAAGCAGCCGACCGGGCACATCGCATCGGACAATCGCGGCCGGTGTTTGTCTACCGGCTAATCGCGCGTGATACGGTGGAGGAAAAAGTCCTGGAGCTGCAGAAGACAAAACGACGGCTGGCAGATTGCATCATCCAAGGTGATCAAGGGTTCGTCCGCAATCTTACCAAAGCAGATTTAGAGATGTTACTGTCGTAAGGCATGGGAAAGGCCGCTGATGATTTTTGAATAATCCGGGTTAAGGCCGGGATTGATAATTCAAAAAGAACGGGAGCGCCGAAGGCGCGGCATTCGATCCTTGCGAGATTAGGTGGAAGAGCGAGTCGTCCTTGGCTTAATGCCGCGCCTTCGGCGCTTTGATCCCATTATTTCTTCCCATTCCCGCCCTGACCCTGGATTATTCATAACATTCTGAAAATGCAGGCTGCGAATTACGCGAATTAACACGAATTTCGGGAGCGGGAGAGGGGCGCTTTCCATATGGAAGAGCGACACTTTGTAAGTCAGCGCCCCTCTTCCGCTCCCGAAGTTATCCGCGTTGATCCGCGTAATCCGCGGCTCGCTTTTCGGATTTATGAATCCAGGTGACGGGCGGGCCTACCCAATGACGGCTCTACAGGCCTCATACTGCACGTGATTTTTTGACCATCAGCCGTTAACGCATACTCGTGTTAAAATCGATCGGTTATGAAACAGACATTGAGGCGACAGACGCCGACTGTTTGGGTGGAAGAAGTTCCGGTCGGCAGTTGTCACCCCGTGGTAGTACAGTCGATGACTAACACCGACACGGCTGACGTGGAAGGCACGGTGGCGCAAGCTTTGGCGCTGGGCGGAGCCGGCAGCGAGATGGTGCGCGTCACGGTGAATAATAAAGATGCCGCCAAGGCGGTTCCCCGGATTGTGGAGAAGCTGCGCGCTTGCGGGTGCCGGGTTCCCATCATCGGCGATTTTCACTACAACGGCCACATCCTGCTGCGACAGTTTCCGGACTGCGCAAAAGCGCTCAGCAAGTATCGGATCAATCCGGGAAATGTGGGCTTGGGAAAACAGCACGACGACAATTTCCATCAAATGATCGACGTCGCGCTCAAGAATGACAAGCCGATTCGAATCGGAGTGAACTGGGGTTCGCTTGACCAGGCTCTGCTAACCCGCATGATGGACGAAAACAGCAGGCAAGCCGAGCCGTTGGAGGCGCAGGAGGTTCTCGCCGAGGCCATCGTCGTCAGCGGCACTCAGTCGGCCCAGCTGGCCGAGCAGTACGGATTGCCGCACAATCGGATCATCCTCAGCGCTAAGGTTTCCAATGTTCAAGACCTGGTCGGTATTTATCGGCAACTGGCGGCTCGATGTGATTATCCCCTGCATGTGGGTCTGACGGAAGCGGGCATGGGGATGAAGGGCATCGTGGCCAGCGCGGCTGCGTTGTCTCTGTTGCTGCAGCAGGGAATTGGCGACACGATCCGGGCAAGCCTGACGCCCGCTCCCGGCGGCGATCGCACTGAGGAAGTGCGGGCCTGCCAGCAGATCCTGCAGTCGCTCGGATTGCGAAGTTTCGCACCGCAGGTTACGGCCTGTCCCGGGTGTGGCCGGACCACCAGCGTTTTCTTCCAGGAAATGGCCGACCAGATTCAACGATATCTGCAGGAACAAATGCCGATCTGGAAGAAACAATACCCAGGAGTGGAGGAATTGAAGGTGGCCGTGATGGGTTGCGTCGTCAACGGCCCCGGCGAGTCGAAACATTCTGACATTGGTATATCTCTGCCGGGCACGGGGGAAGAACCCAAGGCGCCGGTATTTGTCGATGGGCGGTTGTTGACTACACTGCGAGGGCCAACCATTGTTGCAGACTTTACAAGAATCCTGAATGACTACGTAGATCGACGCTATCGCTCGCATCCATCGCAGGTTGCGGGCCAGCGGTCTTAAGTTCGCCATCTGCGAAGATGCCGTCCGGCGCGCGGCTTTGCCGGCTATTCCCAAAACAGAAGGACTCCCGGAGTTAAAGGGACAATTAAACTATGAAATACTTTGTAATCTTGATGGCGTTCTGTGTGTCATCTCCGGCCGTCGTAACGCCGGGCCAAAACCGGGACCTTAAGAGCGCAAGAACCGGCCAAGCTGAACAAACCCTGGATAGAAAACCTGAAATTGAGAAACAGGATGAAGTTGCGAAGAGCATCGATCCAAAAAAGATAAAACAGGAGGTGCAGCAGGCTTTCAATGAATGGAAGGAAGCCTATACGGACGGGGACAAGCGGAAGTTCCTGCTCGGCTTTGCCAACATTCCGGATCTGACTATTCGAATATCCGGGAGCGAGTGGATCGGATTTCGAAACTACTGGAAGGCGATACTTGATACTGAGATACCGAAAACAACTTATCCTTTCCGAAGCGTGCGCATTATCCCCATCGATGAATTTGCCGCGCTGGTAACTTATGTTCGTTCTTCGCCAGCCAAAGACGCCAAAGGGACTCCTTTGGCCTACCGAGGAACTCTTGTCTACGCCAAAACCTACGGTGGATGGAAAATCATTGCCTGGCACAGCCACGCCGTGGAGGAACCTCCTGCTACATCTCAGTCCCGGCCCAATTAAAGGCACTCAACCTCGAATTTCATGAATTTACGCGAGTAAGGTCGGGTGGCGGGTGAGCGCCATTTTCTGAGATAGACCACCCCAGTAATGAGCTGCGAGCTTACCCCTCCCAAGGAACACCCATGTTCCTTGGAGCTTACCCTTCCCAAGCAACACCCATGTTCCTTGGGCCGAATTGGAGAGCCAAGGCTGGCCCGATGATGAAATGGCTTGCAATTGCTCTGGCTACGACTCTGGGACCTTCAGTGACACGTCGCCGGATTGTACCTCTCACCCGGCGGGATTGTGCCTCTCACCCAAAGCGCAAAGGATTTTAACATTGACAAGGGGTTAGCTGGCCGGCCGACTGTTTTCGAGCTATCCGCCCCATCCTTTTTCACTTTTCTTTCGCAAAATTCCCCACCGTTCAGTTCTGTTAAGTATGGAACCGAGCCCCGGATTGCCGAAGACCCTGCCCAAACTTCGATCTTACCGCGTTCGCCTGCGCGGTGTGCCCAAAACTGTGGGAACAGATGTTGTCTTTGAGAAGATCATCGCCTGTTTTAAGCGCCACCAGCGAAATCTCTACGACAAACCCGACTTTGTTCTCTGCGACGTCAGCCGCCGTGGCGGCTGTCTTGATCTGTTGGTAGCAGCCAGTTGTAAAGGACTA
>DASXTB010000430.1:0-3738 GCA_036505615.1 Acidobacteriota bacterium | reverse complement strand
GTGGCGCCCGAGGATCCAGCGGCCTGTCTTTACAAAAGCGAGGTTTGGTGATGATAAGAAAATTAAAATCAGGAAAATACCGGCTTTATTCCAGAAAGAAAGATCCTAAAACCGGCAAGCGCAGGAATCTGGGAACATTCGGCTCGCTCCAGGCAGCCAAAAAACACGAGCGTGCCGTGCAGTTCTTTAAGCGCAAGGGTTAGAAGGCGGTTGACCTGGTCGCATCCCACGTTGACGTTCATGTTAGGATCAGGCCTGAAAGGGTTAGGTATTTTTCGCAGAATTTGAAACCCAGCCCGTATAGTTCTTCGACCCCGATATCTGTTGCGCTGAGCCTCTGCGACGCCTTCAGCGTCGCGTAGTTTATGGGATAACCAACCGGCGGCGACGCCCGCAAAAAGCGCGGGCTTTGCCGCCGGCTATACTCTGCAAACCCTTCGGGTTTTAACGCCGGCCTCTTACATCCTTTGGCGCGGGTTCACCGGTTCATGTAGCCGTGATCGGCTTTTGTTTCGGTTGTGGCCCTGCCACTGTAGGGACGTGAACGTGGTCGTGATCGCTCGTTGGTTGCGGCACTGCCGCGCTAAGTCTCTGGGGTGAGTTTGTATAATCGGCTTACGCCAATGGTTCGGATTCCACTTCCACGGGCCGGCGAAGGCGGCTTGATACATGCAGCAAATCTGCTGGAATTGCCGCAGAGGGATAGGTGAACCGCATTTTTGTCCCTACTGTGGGAAGATCCAGCCGGCCACGCAGTCGGACTATTTTGCCTTCCTGGGATTTGCGCGCTCGCCAAAATTGGATCTCAGGGAGCTGGAAGAACGATTCCACGACTTGAGCCGCAAGCTGCACCCTGACCGCTTCTTCCGCAGCTCCGAACAAGAGAGAGCCCTCAGCATGGAACAATCTTCCCGGCTCAACGATGCCTACCGAACATTGAGAAACCCCGTGCTGCGAGCCGAATACCTACTCTCGCTCTATGGGATGAAGCCGCAGATGAAGCAACAGCAGCCGCCAGAAGACCTGCTTGAGGAAGTCTTTGGGTTAAAGGAAGAGATCGGCAATCTGCAGGCGGCCCGCAAGGCCGCAGACAAGGAAGCAATGGCCAGCCTGAGCGAGCAAATGCGCCAAATCAAGAGCGACTTGCGCGAACGAATACAGCAATTGGATTCCGAACTGGCCGGTGCAGGCGAGGAATGGGAGCGAAGTCTTGTGAACGGCTCTGCTGTCCAGCCAAGAGTATCCGGCCCGTCGCCAGTCACTGGTGATCAGTCATCGGTTCTTCGAAAGTTGCAACAAAATCTGTTAAAACGATCGTACATCGAGAACTTGATTCGACAAATTGAAGCTGAGAACCTGTAGAGAATTCAGAACCGCGGGCGTAAGCCCCGGATTATCATGGCGAAATTTGTTCCAATGTGGCGATTACCTTATTAGAGGCGCTAGCCCGCCGCAGGCGGGCCTGGAGTTTGGACATTTTGGAGAGACGGCCGGTGGGCTGTCTCCCGCACAATCTTTCATCGTGCAGGAGACGCCCCACGGGGCGTCTCTCCAATAGCGCCGCTTCGCGGCGCCGCCCGCCGCAGGCGGGCGTTCAGAATGTGGCCCAGGGCGAAGCGCAGCGGAGCCCTGGGAATGCGAGATACTATGGGAACTACTAGCCCGCCACGTTTTGTGGGCGGGCGACAGAAGGTGGGAAATTTGCGAAAATCCTTCTGCCGCCGGTCTCGCCAGACGGGCTCTCAAATATTTAAAGAATCCGCATTCCCATGGCTTCGCTGCGCTCCGCCCTGGGCCACAGTCTGAACGCCCGCCTGAGCGGGCTGGAGATCGGGCAAACGGTCGAGGCTCGTTTTTTTAACAACTCCGAGGTTATTTGAAAAATGTCCACGGTTGTCGGAATCGATCTGGGGACCACCAATAGTCTGGTGGCTTACATGGAAAATGGGAAGCCCCGGGTGATCCCGGGAACAGAGGGGAATCTACTGGTACCCTCGGTCGTCTATTTTGACGTCGAAAAGGGTGCAGTTGTCGGCGATAAGGCCCTGGAAGAACTATTGAGACATCCCGAACGCACCGTTTATTCGGTCAAAAGACTGATGGGAAAGGCGCCTGATGACGTTATTGAGGACAAGAAGGTGTTGCCATTCCAGTTTGTCGATTCCAAGCAGATCATTCGGATCTCAATAGGGAGCCGCGATTTCACTCCACCGGAGTTGTCAGCGTTCATATTGAAGGACCTTAAGCAACGCGCCGAAAAGTTTCTGGGCCAAGCGATTGAGCAGGCGGTGATCACCGTTCCGGCATATTTCGATGACGCGCAGCGGCAGGCCACCAAAGACGCCGGAAAACTGGCTGGCCTGGACGTGCTGCGCATCCTCAATGAGCCAACAGCAGCCTGTCTTGCCTATGGATTGGACAAAACGAAAGAAGCGCTGGTTGCTGTTTACGACCTCGGCGGAGGCACGTTTGATATCTCGATTCTGAAGCTCAAGGATGGGATCTTCGAGGTTCTCGCCACCAACGGCGACACGCACCTGGGGGGCGACGACTTTGATCACCGGCTGGTCGACTTTGCTTGGAAGCGGATCGAATTTCGTTTGGGTGCTCTCGACAGAGGGAAGCTGTTCCCCAGGTTGAGGCGAGCCGCCATCGAAGCAAAACATCACTTGACGGAGAACAACTCTGCCTGGATTGCGGTGAGTCTTCCCGAGTACAAATTCTCCGAGGAAATTCCGATAAGCCGCGCGGAATTTGACCGCCTGATCGACGATCTGGTGCAAAAGACGCTGGCGTGCTGCAGGCAGGCTCTGGCTGACGCGCGACTAGCGCCGGAGCAAATTGACGTAGTCGTCATGGCGGGAGGAGCCACCCGGGTTCCCTGCGTGCGACAGGCGGTGAAAGATTTATTCGGACGCGAGCTCCACACAGAGATTAATCCCGACGAAGTAGTGGCGCTGGGTGCAGCCATCCAGGCGGAAATCCTGTCGGGCGGAATTACCGACATGCTGCTTTTGGATGTAACGCCGCTCTCGCTAGGCATTGAAACTTTCGGTGGGGTGATGAGCCGCTTGATTAGCCGCAATTCCACTATTCCTGCCTCTGCTACCGAGACTTTCACTACGGCCGTGGATAACCAGACTTCCATCGACGTCCATGTCTTGCAGGGGGAGCGGGAACTGGCGGCGGACAATCGCAGCCTGGCGCGCTTCCAGTTGAGGAATATTCCGCCCCTACAGGCCGGGTTGCCGCGCATCGAAGTGAAATTTTTGATCGATGCCAATGGAATCCTCAATGTTTCGGCCAGGGAGCAGCGCACAGGAAAGGAGGCATCCATTGAGGTCAAACCTTCTTACGGCCTCACCGACGAACAGATAGAACAGATGCTGCTTGAATCGATAGAGCATGCCGACGAGGATTTCAGGAAACGGCTCCTGATTGAAGCCCGAGTGGAGGCCGATGGTATTCTGGCAGCGACAGAAAAATCTATCAAATCATCCGCCTACAAGAAACTATCCGCGAAAGAGAAGGGGAGCATCGAAGAAGCGATGGCTGAGTTGCGAAAGGTGAGCAGCAGCGACGACCACAAATTGATCCGCGACAAAATCGATCTACTGAACGAGGTGACCCACCATCTAGCGGAAATGATGATGGACCAGGCAGTGCGAGCCGCGCTGAAAGATAAGCGAATAGAAGAAGTTTAGGTGTTGGGTGTTGGGTGTTGGGTGTTGGGTGTTG
>DASXTB010000429.1:0-16761 GCA_036505615.1 Acidobacteriota bacterium | reverse complement strand
CGGGTGTTGGGTGTTGGGTGTTGGGTGTTGGGTGTTGGGTGTTGGGTGTTGGGTGTTGGGTGTTGGGTGTTGGGTGTTGGGTGTTGGGTGTTGGGTGTTGGGTGTTGGGTGTTGGGTGTTGGGTGTTGGGTGTTGGGTGTTTGTTTAGAGAGCGTTGCTGTTTGTCAAGGCATTTCTTGCTTTGAGATGAGAATTTTTCTTTCGCAAAAATCCAAGGTGCACAGTTCTGTACATTGAGGACGGGAAATTCAGAAGCGAAAGGACATCAAAATGAACAGTTTTCGGGATCTTCGTGTTTGGAATGCCGGAATGAACTTGGTCGAAAGCGTCTATTGCTTAACTAGACGAATCTTAGATATTTATCGCGAATTGAACTGGAGCCAACTCTCGTGGACGTTTGCGCCTTGGGAAAGCAACTTCGCTCCCTGCGAAAGGCGTTGCACAGGAAGGCCTAACTTCATTTGGTGACCCGACCTCTAACATCTACCACCTACCACCTAACACCCAAAACCCGACACAGAACCACTACGAGCTGCTGGGCGCGCCTCCGGGGTGAGGTGCGGCTGCCGTTAACTCGACTGCCTTGTACCCACCCTTTGAACGGAAGTAGAAGATCAAACCTACGTAGCAGAGAAACATTATCGCGGGAAGCATTGCCACCTGAGCCAATGTCCCCTGGCTGTTCTCCGCCGATACGCGTTCGACGACTTGTCTTTCCTCCGGCGGCAGCGCCGCGACCCGGGCCTTGTCAATCGGCTGGAAGGTCATCAGATAGGCGCTCTTCTGCGGTTCCGCCACCCGTGCATGAATAGCAGGGCTTTCGTGTTTCAGTCGCGTGTCCAGCGAGTTATCTTGCATGGCCCCAAGCAGAGGACCTCCGAGCACGCCGACAGAAATCATCCCGACGCCCGCGATGGCGTTGATCATCATGGCGCCGCCCCTGGGGAATTGTTCAGTTACGACGCCAAGGGTGGTGGGCCAGAAAAACGTCTTGCCCACTCCGTAGCACGTCGCCGCCAGGAAGACCAGCCCGGCGGAGCTGCCTGCATGCGCGATGGAGAAAAGACCCGCCGCGGCGATTGCCGCACAAGCACAGAGCAATCCAAGCGGTGAGACGCGGTGTACAATGGGGCCGGCGAAGGACCGCAGCACCAGCATGATCGCGGAGGTATAAACCAGCACCCAGTTCCCCGCATTTTCTCCGAACTTGCTGAGCACCGGGGTCATCAAACCTGCAATCCAGCTATCGGTCCCCAGTTCCGTGGTCGCCAGCAGAATCATCACCAGCAACAGAAAGACAAACATTGGGCGGCCGAAGCTCTTATACTTAAGTGCGAAAAACAGCGTGGGAACCGCGGCGATGATCGCCGCCAGGACCCAGGAGACGTTGGTTTCATACAGCTTCAGCGAAGTAAAGACGCTGTCGAAGGCGAAGACGACAAAGAAGGAAACAATAAGACAACTCGCCCAGCCAAATTCCTTTAACATCTCGCCGTAGGTGACGCCGGCGGCAACGCGCTCCTGAACAGGAAATTTCTGGCCCACCATCATCAGTCCGTACAGTGCCGTGGGGATCAAGAATAACCCCATCTTCCACTGCCACGGCGCATGTCCCAGCATGATGGCCAGGATTCCACCCAGCACCAGCCCGCCCGGCCATCCGGCGTGCAGAATGTTCAGGTAGTGAGTCTTATCCTTCGGAAAGAGTGTCGCGATGACCGGATTGATGACCGCTTCAACGGTACCGTTGGCCAGGGCAAAGAGGAACGTCCCCACGTAGAGCGCTTCGTAACTTCTGGCGGTGATAGTGAGGATCGCCGAGACCGCATGACCGAGAAACGCAAAGACCATAGCGCGTCCATACCCGATTCGGTCCACAATCAGACTGAAGAAAATAATGCTCAATGCAAACGGAAAAAGCCCCGCTCCTTGCAGCGCGCCCACCTGCTGCTGCGTCAGGTTGAAAGTCTGGGCCCACTCGTTTATCAGGAAGGCTCGAGAGATAAAACCAAACGATGTGGTAACCAGCGCGACAATACAGGCAATAAAGAGTCGCTTTGGACGTACTTCAAGACGGTTTACCGGCGCAGTGGTGCTCACAGTTTCCTCCTTAAATAGACCGCCTGAATCGGGTGATTTGCTGATCGGCGAAGGTTGACACAATCATCTTTTGCTGTCAATTAGTACTACTGCAAACGGGTGATGCTAAAGAGCCAAAATGTTCGACAGATTCTTTTCGGGAATCAGGAATGCCTCCAAGAGATCATTTCCGCTTTTTGAATATCTGGTTCTTAAAACCGAAACCCATGCCTTTTGCGGCTCTCTGGCGTTTTTCTCAACGTTGGGATTTTATCCCTTTTGCCAGCTTCTACTTTTATTTGCCAAGAACATCTTGCACTGGAGTTCTGCCTATAACGTCATCGTCTCGGCCCTCACCGAATACTATCCGGCAGGACAAACTTTTCTGGTGCGGAATCTGGAGTGGTCCGTGGCGCAGTCCGGAAGCGGCATACAGCCTCAATCTATTTTTTGGGTGCTGCTCGGCTCGGCGGGATTTTTTGTCCCTATGGAAGCCGCTTTTAATCGTCTCTGGAATTTCAAAACCGACCGCCCCTACTGGAAGAACCAGTTGATCGGCTTTTTGCTGACCTGCGCCTGCTGCATCCTGGCTGTTATTTTCATTTCACTGATGGCGCTCGTTTACTCTTCAGTTTCGAATATCATTTTCTGGGATTTTCTGGCCAGAGCGCTGCGCTACCTGGCGTTGAAGATTTCAGCCCTGTGTTTCTCCGTGGCGGCCATTTTTTTGTTTTACAAGTTTCTGCCGAACGGAAAGGTCCCTTCTGCTCAGGTACTGCCCGCGGCAATGTGGGTCGGGGTTATCGCCGAAGTGGTGCAGTGGGTGTTCGCTCTTGTCTTACCCTATATGCAACTTCCCCGAAGCCAGGGCCCATACTACGTATCGATCAGCTTTGCTCTATTTGCCTATTGTGAGGCCTTTGTCCTTCTGGGCGGCGCGTTTCTCGCGTCCGGCGCTAAAAAGATGCCGCTGGGAGGAACGCTGGGGGGCGGTACCAAGTGAGAATGCCACAACCTCAAGGCGTCATTCGTCATCGGTCATCGGTCATCGGTCATCAGTCACAAAGGGCCTAGCGCGGCAGACCGCGAACCAATAACGGCCGATCACGACCACGTTCAGGTCCACGAACACGTCCACGCCTACGCGGACGACAAATACACAATCGCTCACTATTCGATTGATCGTAGTCGTAAACGTTGACGTGCTCGTGAACGTGGTCGTGATCGGCTGTGCAGCGCCAGATTTTGTCGAAAGCGCAAGATTTCACCAGATTGTGGCCGAAATAGCGGCACAGAGGGACGCCAGAATCAGCGCTCCAGTTCCTGCGGCATCTTATTAGCGATGCGGTGTTGTGCTGCGTAGTAACGCGGGGTCCTTCCCAGTTTCCCGCCTAATCCCAGCAGAACAAATACCGCCGTTACCGTTAAAAAAGCGGCAAGTCGCAAACCTGCCAGTTCCGATACGCCCATTCCCAGCCTGGCGGCCAGGCGCCACATCACCCAACCGGCAAGCTGCGACGCGACTGCCGTCCAGATAGCCACATAGAACCAGGCGCGCTCGGCGCCTTCATGCGCGGTCGAGCGTCTGGTGCGCGGCATCCAATCCATCCACATCGCCAGCACTACAGTCAGGGCGAATGGGTAATAAAACCAGAGATATAGTTGCTGCATCATCCATCTTCCGGTGACAGCGGCAATGACCAGTCCCATTACGTTCAGTGTGAAGGGAACCAGCAGATCAATCCAGGCCGCCGTATAGCAGACCACTCGATAAGGGAGATTGGCCGCTTCTACCCCCCAGTGCGTGATGTAAGGGCGTGGTTCCACACCCGGAAGCCGCCCTGCCAGTCCCCGCCAGACGCACACTACTGTAACGATGGCCAGCCAGATCCAATGCCGCGTGTCCGGGCCGTGAAGAAACAGGTCGTAAGTGAGATGCCCGGGCAGGACGAAGAAAACCCAGATCCACAGAGGCAGGTGCAAGATACGGTAGTAGGTTTTGTTTTTTTCGCGCTCGACGACTCGCTTCATGAATGAAGAATTAAGAGTTAAGAATTAAGAATGAACAGCCAGCTCGTGACAAGGGAGTATCTTCACCAAAAATCGAAAAAAAGTTCGCAAAAACGTAAAGCATCCAGTTATGTCTGTCAGCAGCCATGAAAACCGATTCAGGTATGGTTGCGAATCATCGGGGATGCTGTGGATGAATAACAACCAAAAGGCGGCCAAATTCGACATCGTAGAACGCACATTCGCATACTCTTTGCGCATTATAAGGCTCTATAGAGAATTGAGAAAAGACTGCATCGGCGCAATATTAGGAAAACAGCTGCTACGATCAGGAACTTCTATTGGAGCGAACGTTCATGAATCTCAAGGGAGTCAAAGCAAGGCTGATTTTATTGCAAAAGTTTCCATCGCCCACAAGGAAGCCCGGGAGTCAGCTTACTGGCTTCGTTTAATAGAGAAAGCTGAAATCATTCGTGGAGCGCGACTTTCCAGCCTTTTAGACGAAACTGACCAATTGATCAGGATTTTATCGTCGATTCTGCTGACGGCAAAACAGCGTAATGAAAAGCAGAAGGAGAGGTTGGGCCGAAAGAAGAACTCCCTCTAGCTTTTTTTCATTCTTCATTCTTAATTCTTAATTCTTAATTCTTCAACCCGCCTGTGCAACTCAACCGCAATTTCGTTTGCATCTGTTCCCGGCTCAAATTGGATCGGCTTTCCAATTGACACTTTCACCGCCCCTGGCGGCGCGATATGCCTGCCGGCGGCCCGCAATTCAAAGAGCCCGTCTATCCGCACCGGCAGCCCCGGGATCCCTAGATTATTTGCCAATATCCCGATTCCAGCCTGGAAGGGCGCCATCCGTCCATCCCGCGTGCGCAGGCCTTCGGGGAACACAAGAACGTTGTAGCCGCGATCCACCGATTCACCGGCAAAAGCAAAACTTTCCCGAAACCCGGTCAATTTAGGTAAAGGGAAAACATTGAATAGCGCAATCAGAAGCCGGTAAGTCAATTTGCTGATCCATCGCTGATAAAAAGGCCAATCCTCCGGCGGATGCTGCATCGCCTGCACCCTTTCTCCTTCCATCGCCACGGCCAGGCGCCGAAATCGCGCCGGCAATGCGGCCAATACAAAACCGATGTCAACGTACGTGATATGGTTTGCCACCACCAAAATCGGTCCACGCACCTGGCGAAGATTCTCGCGCCCTCGAATCTGAGGATATGCCAGCAGTAGGGTAGCAGGCCAGACCAGTAAATAATAAATTGCCGGACGAATCCAGGTGACAGGCCAACGTTGTGGCCAGCGCGGATAAGAGTAATCTGCTCGGCGTGCGGAGGGCTCCTGGAGCATCTGCTCCAGCTCTCCCACTGTAGTCGCGGCGGTAAACTGGGACTCATTGAGGTCAATTTGATACCTGTCTTCGATGGCGCTGAGCAGCTCCACCCGATCGACCGAGCTCAGGTTCAAATCGCTCGCCAGACTCGACTGCGGAGAAAGCTCGCCATGACTCCTTCCTGTAATACCGGCAATCAAGTCTGCTAGAGTGCTTCCCGAGGAGGGCACCTTTGCATGTCCACCAAGCTTGGCGCGGACTGTTTCTTCGATTACGTTGGTTCGAATTTTTTGAGTAGAAGTGCGAGGAAAATCTTCATCGGGCCAGACAAGCCAATGCCGAATCTGCTGGTATTCAGCCAGCGAAGCATTGGCCCGCTTGATGATTGACTCGGCGTCCGCATCCCTGGGGCGCAAGATTAGAACAGCACTGGGTTCTGCGTTCCCATCACGAGCCAACCCGATGACAACGCAGTCGCGCACTTCAGGCTGCCGTCGCAAGGCGGCTTCCAGATCCTCAGGATAAACATTCATCCCCTCGGCGGTGACGATGACGTTTTTCTTGCGCCCTTTGAAGTAAAGGTTCCCTTCGGCGTCGAGCTCGCCTACATCGCCTGTATGGAGCCATCCTTCATCTCCACGCACCGGTCTCAGTTCTTTGCCTTGCCAATAACCTTCGGCAATGCTTTCTCCGCGCACCAGGATCTCCCCATTTTCCGCCAGCTTGATCTCGCGTCCCGGCAGCACTTTTCCGATGGAGCCTTTGCCCAGCTTGAAAGGATGGTTAACGCTGATCAGGGATGTGGTTTCCGTCAATCCGTAGCCCTGGATCACCATGAAACCCAGCCGCGACCAGAACTCCTCGATTTCGGCGTCAAGCGTCGCACCTCCCGATACGAACGCCCAAAATTTCCACCCAAATTTGCGGTGCACGGCTCGGAAGCGCCACCAACGTTTCAAAAAATGCTCTTTCTCGGCGATTCGATACTGTTCTTGAAATCGCGCCAGGCTCCCTTCAAAATCAAGATCACGCTTGATCTTGTCACGCAGCGTTTCGAGCAGGCGTGGAACTGCCACTACCACCGATACCCGTTCTTTCTTGACTCGACGGATTATCTCCGAAGGATTCAGCGTCTCCTGAAAGATCACGATGCCTGCGATCAGCTGGGGAATAAAAATGCCCAGGAATTGTCCAAAAACATGGCTTAAAGGAAGCAAGTTAAGAAATCGGATCGGATGGAAGATTCGCTCGTACTTCAGATACTGGGCAATTTCCTCCTCCAGCGGTTCGAGGTTGGCGAGAATATTTCGATGGGAAATGACCACCCCTTTTGGTTCGGCGGTGGTGCCGGAGGTAAAAACAATTTCAACGGTGTCTTCCGGTTTCAATCGGGGCGGCGCATAAGCTTCACGCGCGTGCCGGCTAATGATTTCAGGCAGGGCGTCGAATGGGAGAGAGGGCAAGGATGAGACGTTGGAATGCTGCGTGCTCACGCCCGGATTGCGGCCGGCTGCGTCGAGATTCGACGCCAGGCCGCGAGAGCCCACCAGCAATCTGGCATCCACCTGGTGAAAGATGCGCAACACGAAATCGGGCGAGGCGATGCGGTCCATCGGGACCAGCACCGCGCCGCGCAGCAGGCAGCCGAAGAATGCAATTACCCACTCCGCGCAGTTTGCACCCCAAAGCAGCACGTGATCGCCTCGGCCGATGTTGCGTACCTCCAGCTCGCGCGCAAACTGTGAGGAAGCTTCGGCTATCTGGCGGTACGACCAGCGGACAATACGATACCCCCGCTGCTGTACATAGGCGATCTGTGAGCCATGGCGGTAGAAATTCTGAAGGTATTCGGTTACCGTTTTTCGCCGCACCCAGTTGTCATACCCTAAATGAACGCTTCGCGTCCATTACTGGAGTTTCTGCATTCGTGCGGACTAAATGGACGGCGGGGCTGCCTGCGTCTCGCGGCCAGGCTTGGAGGCTGTCTCCAAAATTGTGAAACCACGGGGGACACTGGGAACACGGGGATACTAAGGCCACCAAGAACTATCGAGGTTGCCGCCAAATCTTGTAATAAACGTTTCGTTAAAGCCCCGTGTTCCCGGTGTCCCCCGTGGTTTCATCAGTTTTGAGACAGCATCCTTGTCTCGACCGGGGGCATCATTCAAATTTCCGCGTCTTTCCTACCATGTGCCGTGCCTTTTCAAGCGCGGCAGACTCGGCTTCCTGGCGCGTCTTGCCCTCCGCTCTGGCAAGCGTGGCACCCGGGTCGACGTTGTCGACCGTGCAGATGAACTTGTCGCCAAGCTTGTACGAGGTGACACGCAGTTTCCAATCTCCTGCACTCTCCACTCGGGTCTTGTAGTCTTCCGGTTTAAGAGGTTCACCCATGATATTTATTTCTCAATGGGGACATTGACCAGGTTTCCCCACTCTGTCCAGGATCCGTCGTAGTTGAGCACTTTCGGATAACCCAGCAGATACTTCAAAACGAACCATGTAAGGCTGGATCGCTCGCCGATGCGGCAATAGGCGATGACCCCTTTGTCCTGCTTGACGCCGGCGGATTCATAGAGAGCTTTCAGGTCATCGGCAGACTTGAACGTTCCGTCCTCGTTGCAATTTTTCCCCCAGGGGATGCTCTTGGCGCCCGGAATATGGCCGCCGCGCTGGCAAGTCTCCGGGAGACCCGGAGGACAGAGGATCTTGCCTGTGAACTCATCGGGCGATCGCACATCAACCAGCGACCAATCCTTGGTTTCCACGGCTTTCATTGTTTGAGAAAGGAACGCGCGAATCGAAGTGTCCGGAGCGGAAGCCTTGTACGTCTTTGCAGGATACTTGGGAACTTCCTTGGTCAACGGCTTGCCTTCCTCAATCCATTTCTTGCGGCCACCGTTCATTACCCTGACGTCCTTGTGGCCGAACATTTTCAGCTGCCACAGCGCCCAGCAGGCAAACCAATTGTTGTTGTCCCCGTAAAGCACAATCGTGGTGTTGTTGTCGATTCCTGATTCGCCCAGCAGTTTTTCAAGCTGGCTCTTGGGAATCACGTCTCGGCGCACGGTATCGCAGAGCTGGCTCTGCCAATTCCATCCCACCGCGTCTTCGATGTGCCCTTCTTCGTAGGCCTTCGTGTCCACATCGACTTCCGCGACGCGCACATTGGCGTCCTTTTTGTGCTGGTTCACCCAGTCAGTTGAGACCAGGACATCCGGATTGGCGTAGTTGGCCATGCCTCCTCCTTTTTAGGTTGTTCAACAAATCGAGTAATTCTAAGGAATTGCGATTCGGTATGATACGACATAAGGAAAAGACGTGGTAGCCCGGATTTTTCTTCCTGATACTTCAGAAAAGAATTGGTAGCGTAAGCTTACGATTGCGGAACCGGCTGTTTCCTGGAGTTCCCGCCGCGCAGCAGCGAATAGAGCGTCGGCACAAAGACCAGAGTAATTAAAGTCGACAGCGTCAACCCGCCGATCACCGCCATTGCCAGTGGCTTTTGCAGCTCGGCTCCGCTTCCCAGCCCAAGCGCCAGCGGAAACAAGCCGAACAACGTGCACAGTGTAGTCATCAGAATGGGACGGAGGCGGATCTGGGCAGCTTGCACCAGCGCCTGGTGAAAATCAGCGCCCGGCCGCTCGGACAACCTGTCTGTATAGTCGAGCAAAATGATTCCATTCTTGACTACCAGCCCGATCAGCAATATCAGTCCCATAAATGATGAGACGTTCAGCGGAATGCCGGTAATCCACAGCAGACCCAGCGCTCCCACCATTGCCAGCGGGGCAGCGCTCATGATGACCATTGCGGGAATAAAACGCTTGAACTGCGCGACCATAACCCCGAATACCAGCAGGGCAGAAATCGCCAGTACCGTAACCAAGTCCCGAAACGACCGCTGCTGGCTTTCATATTGGCCGCCGATCTCGTAGGCGTAGCCGAGCGGGAAATCGATCTCCTGGACCGCTTTCCGCACATCCCGAATGGCGCTTCCCAGATCACGATTTTCCAGCCGCGCCGTGATCGCCACCATCTGCTTGAGATCCTCGCGGAACAATTCGGCTTGGCCCTCCTCCAAAGAGAAATCCGCGAGCGAAGCAAGCAGCGTCGTTTGGCCTTCGGAGTTCTTCAATGGGAAATTGCGGACCCAGTCATAGTTGAAGCGGTACTGGTCCGGCAGGCGAATGCGAACCGGAATCAACCGGTCGGTCTCTCGCACCTGTGTTGGCTCGGCGCCCAGTAGCCCGGCATCCAACTGCTCGGATATTTCAGCCGCGGTCAGCCCTGTCCTGGCGGCCCGCACCGGATCTATCTGCAGTACCAGCTCGGGATTGCCGTGCAGCACACCTTTGATGTCGACCACACCGTTGATGTGATGCAACTTCTCCTCCATCTTCCCCGCCAGATTCTCCAGTTGTTTCAGGTCGTCGCCGAAAATTTTTACCTCCACCGGTTCCGGATTCCCTTCCAGATCGCCGAGCAAGTCGGAAAGGATCTGCACGAATTCGATGATTACTCCTGGAACGGCCACCGCCATTTTGGCGCGTTCGTCTTCGATGATCTGGTTGGCACTGCGGGATCGCTTTTGCTTCAACTTGACGACGATGTCGCCGCGGTTCTGTTGCGTGGCGAAAAGACCCATTTCCGCGCCCGTGCGGCGGGCAAAAGATTCGATCTCCGGAGTCTCGCCCAACACCGTCTCAATCTGACGCACCATGCGATTGGTTTCGGGCAGTGACGTGCCGGGCGGGGTCCAGTAGTCGACCACAAACCCACCCTCGTCCATTTCGGGGAGGAAACCTGTTTCCACGCGGAAGTAAAAAAAGACTCCCGCCAGCCCCAGCATTACCACTCCGGCCACCACCAGCCATCGAACTTTTAGCGCGGTACTAACCACATGGCCACAAATTGATTCCATGCGTGAGCGCGGTTGATCGGGCTCCTCGGGGGTTGCTTCTTCGCGATCCCCCCTCTGTTGCTCTTTCTCGCGCACCATGGACCCGGCCAACACCGGGATGAAAAATAATGCCAGAAACAGCGACAGCATCACCGCGGTGACCAGAGTGATCGAAAGAGCAGCAAAGAACTGGCCTACCACGCCCTCCAGCAGGCCCAAGGGCAGGAACACGACGACCGTTGTCAAGGTGGAGCCGATCACGGGCGCTACCAGTTCGTTGGTCGCTTGCTCCACGGACTCAAGGCGGCCCATTCCGCTGTCCAGATGCCGGTGGATATTTTCCACCACCACGATGGCGTCATCGATCACCAGCCCAATAGCAACGGCCATTCCGCCCATGGACATTAAGTTGATGGTGGTGCCGAAAATGCGCATGATGAAAAATGTACCGATGATTGTCAGCGGAAGCGTGGTGGACGCGATCAGAGTAATGCGCCAATTTCGCAGAAACAGAATCAGCACAATAATCGCCAGCACTCCACCAATGAGAATCGCGTCTCGTACGTTGGCGATCGAGCTTTTTACAAATTCCGCCAGATCATAGACGACCGACAACTTCACTGCGGGAGGGAGCGAAGATTGCATCTGGCGCAGCGAGTCCTTCACATCTTGAGCCACCTGCAAAATATTTCCGCCGATCTGGCGGCTGACATTGACCAGAGCTCCGGGGCGGCCGTTGGCGAAAATGAGGGTCGTCGGATCCGCTACGCCGTACTCAACAGTCGCCAGATCGCCCACCGTGACCGGTGTTTGATTCTTGAATGCGACCACAGTCTTGCCGATGTCTCCCAGAGTCTTTCGCTCGCCGCTGGCAAGCACCAGGTATTGCTTGTAATCCATCGGCAGCCGTCCCACGGTGCTGACCACGTTAGTTCGGGCCAGCGCCTGCTTGACGTCGTCAAGACCCAGATGTGACGCTTGCAGCCGCGACGGATCGACGACGACGGAAATCTCTCGAATGTCGGTGGCCAGCACCTCCACCCTTGATACGTCTGCGATTCGGCTCAGGCGAGGACGCATTTGGTACAGGGCAATCTCTCGCAGATCCGAGGGAGGCAGATCGCCGAGCACGTTGATGCTCAAGATAGGAAACAGGGAAGGAGTCAAGCGTTCTATTACCATCGAGGTTTCAGGCGGGAGCGATTCCTTTGCCTCGGCCAGCCGCGCCTGCGTCAACTGAAGCGCGTACTGCATGTCAACGTTGGGCTGGAACAGGATATTGATTTCTGTGGAGCCGCGAATTGTTTTAGAGCGGATACGGCGTACCCCCAGCACAGTTCGAGAAGCTTCTTCCAACGGTCGTGTCACTGCCAAAATCATATTGCGGGGAGACAGATGATCCGAGCTGGTGACGACCGTTATGCGCGGGAACTGCACCTCCGGATAAATATTGCTGGGAAGCTGAAAGGCAGACAGCAGCCCGGCCGCGATCAGTATCACGACGGCAAGGACGATCAGCTTGGCATTGTTGAGGGCAGAACGGGCGATGTTCACTTCTCAATCACCACATGGGCCTTATCTTCGAGCCCATAATTGCCGGACGTCAGTACTTTCTCTCCCGCTGTGAGCCCTGACAAAATTTCAACCTGATCATGATTCTGAATGCCGACTTGAACCGTCTTCTTGGTCGCCATGTCCCCCTGTACGACATACACACGCATCTCATTTTCAGCCTTCACGAGGGCCGAGGCCGGCACCAATGTGGTATCGCTATGTCTCTGTACCGCCAACTCACCCTGGCCGAACATTCCAATCTTGAGCCGGTTGCCGCTGTTTTGGACTCTGAGTCGTACCTGCACCGTGTCTGTGGCTGGATCCACCGCGCCGCCGATGGCGATGATATCTCCCTGAAAGAGCTGCCCTGAAAATGATTGGGTGGTCACGCGCAGTTTCTGTCCGGCGCGGGCGCGCCCCAAATAACGGCTGGGGATTCTAGCTTCCATTTCGACTACGTCCAAGTTTGCCACCTCCAAAATCGGATCGGACGCCGTCCCGCTGACTTGTTCTCCGGTACTTAGCAGCCGGTGCAGCACGATTCCGGAAATGGGAACATAAATTTGAGTTCGCGCCACCTGCAGTTGGGCTGTCTCCAGGGCGGCTTTCATTTTTTCAACCTCTGCTTGTGTCACTCGAACCTGCGCTTCCGAATCCTGGACTTCTTTGCCGGCGGCAATTCCTTTCTCATAGAGGGAGCGATTTCGCGCAGCATCTTTGCGCGCGCTTTCCAGGTTCGCCTCGGCTTGTTGCAGCGAAGCGCGGGCCTGATCGCGCTGTTGCCCGTAGGTGGTGGAGTCAATGCGGGCAATGAGTTGCCCTTTACGCACCATTTCGCCCTCGGCAACCCGCACTTCCAATATCCGGCCCGCGACCAAGGAGCTGACCTTTACATCCTGGTTGGGAAGCGCGGCAATAGTGCCGGGAATCTGCACTGTTTCCTCGATGCTGCCTCGCGTTGCAGTCGCGACTTTCACGCGCACGGTGGGGACGGAAGCTTTTTCTGTTTCCGACTCGGCGGACTCGGCCCGTTTTGAGCAGGCTGTGCCAAGGCAGATGGAAAGAATTAACAATAGAGCCCCTGTAAAACCGCACGACATTGTGCCGAAATGACCGCCAGCCATCGGCGTCAGACTGCGAGAAAAAATTGATCTCATCGCGCGGGCGGCCCTGCGTGGCCGCCCATACGCCATTACTGGAAAAACGGGCGACCACACAGGGTCGCCCGTATGGATGGATTCAATTTTTTCACAGCTTTTCATGGTATGGCTACCCCGGCAGCCTCTTCCAAGTCGGCAATCGCCATTTGGAAGTCAAATTCTGCTTGCACCGTCTCCAAGCGAACATCTCGCAAACTCTTTTGCGCATCCAGCACAGTGAGGATGGAGCTTTTCCCTTCTCTGTAACTCTCTTCGGCGAGCCGATACAGCTCTTCAGCGGCCGGAATGATCTCCCTGCGGAAGATCTCCACTCTCGATTGCTGCGCCTGCAACCGAGCGTAGTCCGATCGCAGTGCCCCTTCGATGCGGCGGCGATTTGCTTGAATGGCGACCTTTAGTTGATCCTGAAGAGCGCGCGACTGCTCCATCTGACCGGCCCGTTTCTTAAAAATGGGGATCTCCACGACGATGCCGGCGCGCGGACCGACGGTAAAATCGGATGAAAGGAAATCCGATCCCGCCATTACGCTTACGTCCGGATACGATTCTGCACGGAGCAGGCGAAGACGCTGATCCTCAACTTCCAACTGGCGGTTGAGCGACTGCAGATCGGGATTCTGACGGAGCGCAGCCTGCTGGTAGCCGGGAAATTCGAAAGCCGCGGAAAAATCCAGTAAAGACCCAGCGACCGACACAGGAAGTCCCTCGGCGATGTTCAACACTGTTCTTAGGTCCGCGTCGACTGCCAGCTTCTGTTTCTGCTCCAATTGCAAGTCGTTTTGCGCCCGCGCCAAGCCCAGCTTTGCCTGCAGGACCTCCAGATGCGCCACAGCTCCCATTCGGTAGCGTTCCTCAGCTGTACTGACGACCCGTTGCGCTGTGTTCACTTCGGTCTGAGCAAGGGCAATTCGTTCATTTCCCAGTACCACGCCGTAGAACGCCTTGCGCAGGTCGCGCCGCATTTTTCGCAACGCGTCAGCCAGTTCTGCGTCAGCCAACTTCAGTCCAGCTTCCGCCACGTCGATTCGGCGCGCGCGCCTCCCGCCCAACTCCAGAGGCAGTTCAAATACAAGGGAAGCATGCGGCTCGTCTCGGAACGCCTCGCCCGTCACTAGCGGATTGGGCCGCTGGGCAGCAATGTGAATCTCGGCGCGACGAACGGCATACCTCGCACGTGCCGCCTGGACGTCGAGATTGTCTTGCTGCGCTAACTGGTAAGTCGAGGCGTAAGTCAGGGGAGGCTGCGCGGGGTTTTGCGCCATCGTGACGTCGGAAAAAAGCAGCGTCAGCGACAGACCTATGAAGGAGACTGGCTTGTTTTTCAATATTTGCCTGTGGCTGCGCATAGAAAAATCGGCTCCATATTGTTCCACAGACGGCAGTTTACCGTGCACGTTTAATTCAAGACGGACGTAAGGAGAACGGCCACCGTAGAGACGCGGGACGGGACTCTGTCAGGATTTGGCCCCTCAAATGTAGGAACTCCGGCGGCAATGCTTTGGCTCGCCCTGGCCCCCCCGGGCCATCTCTATTGTTAACACTCTCTGGCTGCAATGCGTCCTTACTCCAAGGCATTGCACAGACGCGAGTAGCGATGTTCGGTGACAGATTGTAGAACGGCGAATTTCCAAAGGATGGATGTGAAGACAAGTGTTGACCTCCATTCCAAGATCGGGCAACGTCAGCCTGTGGCAGCGCCGACTGTGACTCTAGTTTTCGACGATGTTGCAATGGTGAATGCCGCCCGCAGCGGGGATCGCACCGCTTTCGGGCAGCTCTACGACAGATACGCACGCATGGTGCACGGGATACTCCTGGCGCGAGTTCCACACAGCGAAGTGGACGACCTGGTGCAGGATGTCTTTCTGCAGGCGCTTCGAAGGCTAAACAGCCTTCGAGACAGCGCAGCGTTTGGCGGCTGGCTGGCGAAGATCGCGCGCAATCGAGCCGTCGATTTCTTTCGGCGTTCCCGAGAAACGGCCGAAGAACTGAGCGATGACCTTCCCGGACGCGACTCAACCAAAGCCAATCGCGAAGCATTGGCGGTGTTGTCTGTGATTCGGACATTGCCGGAAGCCTATCGTGAGACGCTGATCTTTCGATTGGTTGAAGGCATGACAGGGCCGGAAATCGCAAAAAGAACCGGGCTGCAACCAGCGTCAGTTCGGGTGAACCTACATCGAGGAATGAAACAGCTTCGTGAGAAACTTGGAACTTCTGGTGCCGAGCTAAAAGGACTTCCATATGAGCGATGACTATTTGTGGGATCGTTCCGGTCAAGCGGACCCCGAAGTGGAGCGTCTCGAGCAGTTGCTGAGCGAGCTCCGCCACAACCGCCCTGCGCCCCAATTCCCGGCAGCAGTGGCTCGCTTGCGGCCGAGCCGGTTTCGTTTGCTGATGCCCCTGGCTGCCGCGGCTCTTGTCGTGCTGGCGATCGCGGGTCCCTGGTTCTGGTTGCGTTGGTCGCGACCCGCCTGGGATGTTGCCCGGCTTGCGGGAAGTCCGACAATCGGATCAACCCCCATCGGAGATGTGGGTCGCCTTGCTCCGGGCCAGCTTCTTGAGACTGACGCCGCCTCGCGCGCCAAGATCGAAGTGGGCAGCATAGGGCAGGTTGAGGTCGGGCCGAATACGCGTGTCCGTCTGATCAAGACGCGAACTACTGAGCATCGGATTGCGTTGGAGCGCGGCGCAATCGAGGCGCGCATTTGGGCTCCACCAGGTCTGTTCTTTGTAGACACTCCTTCTGCGGTCGCGGTCGACCTCGGCTGCGCTTACACGTTGGAAGTTGACGACGCCGGTGTAGCGCTGCTCTACGTCAAAAATGGCTGGGTGGGTTTTGAGTCAAACGGACTGGAATCATTCGTTCCGGCAGGAGCTTACTGCCAGACTTTTCCCGGAATCGGCCCCGGAACTCCCTACTTTGAAGATGCATCTGAGGCCTTTCGCAGAGCGCTCGGCAGCCTGGACTTCGGCCGCCTGAATCCCACGGAGCGGGGCGAAACGCTCATGACCATCCTCGCCGAAGCGCGTAAGGACGACACGCTAACTTTGTGGCACCTGCTGTTTCGTGGCGACGAAACAGAGAGGGGTCGTGTGTACGATCGAATGGCGCAACTAGTTCCTCCGCCTAAGGGTGTCACGCGGGAGGGAATTCTTCGTCTCGACAGGAAGATGCTCGACCTCTGGTGGAATCAGCTCGATTTGGGAAGTGTCAACTGGTGGCGCATGTGGAAAGGGCCTTCGCCCTTTCAGCGCTAGCTTCGGTGAGGAATGAATCAATTGCGGATTTCGGATTGCGGATTGCGGATTGCGGATTGGACCGGTTGCGATTTTCGGATTGCGGATGAACCGATTGCGGATTGCGGATTGCGGATTGCGGATTGCCGATTGCGGATTGCAGATTAGATTTGGGAAGTGATTTGTGGACAGGCCTCTTTAAGCCTCCATTAATTTAGGCAATTGTCCCTTCATCGGCCAATCACTTGCTACCAACTGACATCATTTTCCAATCTCTCAATCCGCAATCCGAAATCCGCAATCCGAAATCCGAAATCCGCAATCCGAAATCCGAAATCCGAAATCCGCAATCCGCAATCCGAAATCCGCAATCCGCAATCCGCAATTAGACAATGTCCTCCGAAATGTCCGCTCCCACCGCGTGCAACCTTCCAACCACGTCTTCGTAACCTCGCAGGATCACCTCGGCATGCTCGATT
>DASXTB010000428.1:0-4877 GCA_036505615.1 Acidobacteriota bacterium | reverse complement strand
TGGCCGACGAGCGGCTTCAGCCACAGATCGACGAGATGAACCTGAAGACGCTGGAATGGTACAGAAAACAGGACTATTCCTATCTTTATTACAAAATGCTGATCCATGGCTCTCGCGGTGCGGATATGCAGTCCCAGGGACATTCACTCTGCCATTATCTGCCCTGTGCGCTCTGGGCCTACAAAACGTCAGGGGATGCCAAATACTATAGCGACTACGTGAGATTATGGGAGGAACAGTGGTTTGAGTGCTCGGGTCCTTTTATAAATCGTGCATGGAAACACCGGCACAATCTCAGGTGGCTAAAAGATTTGGCGCCGGAAAAGGAGCTATGGGCAAAGTTCCACGAGCGATGCATCAACATCGACATCAGCCTGTTCAATGGCAAGGAACCAAGTAGAGCCTTCAGCCTCGGTGATGACCTGCCAGGGGTGCAGCCACGACTTGGAGAGGGAAGCTATTTGTGGCTTTTGGCTCCGATCGCGGAAAATGGGTTTTCCTATGAGTGGCGTGGGACCGGGAACAAAGGCTTCAGAGAGGGGCTGACGGAGGAGGAAAGAGGCTGGGTGACGGAATGGAAATCGGCTTCTCGAGAACGGAAAGTTGAATTACTGCGGTTACGCAGTACGCGAAAGAGCTGGTGGCCGGGTGAAAAACGAAACCTCTACAGACACAAGGCCCAGATTTTGCCGGTGTCTAAGATCAAGGATATCACTATGGCCGCCCTGTACGATAATCGCGGCTTCGAATGCCTCGACAAGGCCAAGAGGTATCTTGCCAAGTACGATGACTTACACCTTTATGGTTGGGTGATCGATCCTGAACACAGGCTTATTCCCGAAAAGGACATTGAATTCCCGTCCAGAACGGTCTCCAGCGGATTCTTATCTCTTTGGCTGCTCGCCTACTGGACACTGCAGAGACTCGGACACCGATGAGGTGCAGCAGTTGAGATAATCAGAGGCTAACTGTTATAGCGTTCCGATCACATGTAAGGATTTACGGCAGACTAAGCCGGTTCTGCCCGAATCAAACCAGCTCCACCACAAAACCGCGGGCGTCAGGAAGCTCTGGCATTCGCTTGCTTACCCCGCTTCCGTTCCCTTGCAAAACCCTGAATCAGCAGGAGCCTTATAGGAGAGGTCGAGTTCCGGAGTTTCTAATCTCTGGTACCCCCGATACCGAGACTCCATCAGTCGAGCGAGAATCCCAGTTGTGAGAAGCGTTCGTTCAACCGGGACCGTTTCTTTTCCGGTGGAGAAAGTCTTTTCAATGGAGGCCACCAGACAGTTGAAATTGTTGGCGGTATCTTCAGGAGTGCGAAATGTGCACGAGACAATTTCTCCCCCCTTCAGGCGGCCAGCGAAGTTCCAGTCCGGGAGATAGTCGTTCAGATGAACAAGTGTGGCTCTTAATCCGTCCTTGTATTCGAGTAACATTACATGCGGGTCTCTGGTCCTGCGCTTCATAGTCTCCAGATTGCGGCTCTCCGTCGTTTGACTTCGTGCAATCGCCGCCTCTTGTAATTCGAGGGCCCATAGCTTTCCCTGCATCGCCTCCCAAACAGCAGGTCCCCCAATACAGTGGACAGCTTTCACCCCTGTCTCGCCGCCCTTTCGTCGTTCGACCATACATTGGAGAGCCTCCAGATCATGAAACCAGGAAGACTCGATCGATCCAGCCCCGGCCACAAGGGCCTCTTCAATCTCAACCTCCAAAGGAAGCTCCAAGGAAGGCTGGCGCCATGTGAGAGGCAACGAAGATCCCGCAGCTAGAGGAAACTTCAAATCACGGCTCCAGTCAAACATCTGCTTGGCCTCTTTCCACTCTACCGACAAATGTTTGTCGCTGAATACGGGCACAGACCTGGATACTTCGCGGAAGGTCCCAACGATCTGGGAGAAGAAGTTGTATCTCGGATACAGTTTCTGGCCCATGGCGTTGTTGGGATAATCTCCATGTTCGCCAACCAGCAGTACTGCATCGACAGCGAGTTTCGCAGTCCCTGCTTTCAGCGATTGCGGGATGCTCGGATATATCTTGAAACCGAACTCCTGCGCGCGCGAGCGAGACAAGTCATCTGGCGAGACCTGATCGCAGTACATCGCGATCAGGTTGAAATTGGGCATGTGACGACGGCCATGCATCTCATACCCCATGAGGAAACGGTCTACTATGTTTCGCGCATGACTCCTGGCTGAGTAAATGGTGACGACGGCGCCGAGTTTCTTAGTGGTCTGCTGGCTGCCGCTGGCTCCTGCGAAAATACAGCCCGTTGCGGCCAGTAGCGCATCGACAAGGAAACTCCTTCTGGAGAGGGCCGAGATTCCCCCCTGGATTTTACCGCAGGCTAAGTGATTTGAGCTCGCTGGTTCAGAAATTGCTTGCAATCGCACGGAATTTAATTATAGTGGATCGACCCCAGATGTCAATGGCGCTCAGTGGATACATCATCGATTCGTCTGTCGATAAACGCGCAGCGAAGCTCAGTTCTAAACGCCTTGCAGGCGGCGGTGCAGTCTGGCGCAACCGAGCTCAAAAAAACGGATGCGAATTTCTTATTGCCAAGACTTAAAGGCTGGGCCATTTGACGATTCGCGACAACAGCGGAGGAATTGATGGACCGCAGGAGGTTTTTGGACCCTCAAGAATCTTCATCTTTTCTTGCAGGTTTGCTCCTTCTGTCATCAACCGCTCTGTTTGTGGCGACTGGCAAAGATGCCGGCATTCGCAATTCTAGCCAAGGCATTGCAGTTCTTCCCTTCGAGCAGATCCAGCCAAAGTCGGAGGCGGTCCTGTTTGCTTTCGATGACTATTTCATCCCTTTTCGCAGCAATCTCTTTGTCACTCTTCGGACTGTAGAAAAATACCCGGGCAACCCTATACTTCGCCGCGGAGAGGCTGGCCGTCCGGATGACGCACGGACTCAGTTTCACGGTACGGTCTTACGCGTCGGTGGCAAGTTTCGAATGTGGTATGTGGCCTGGGATGAGGAGTCAATTCAGGCCATGGATCGTGGCGAGTTGTTTCTTCCTCGACTGGCGTACGCGGAAAGCGACGACGGAATCCATTGGACCAAGCCAAGTCTCGGATTGGTGGAGTACCACGGAAGCAAGGCTAACAATCTGGTTGAAATCGAGAGTGGAGTTCTGTGGCCAAGTATTATTTTTGAACCGGAAGAGCCGGATCCGGCCAAACGGTACAAGATGATGTTTAAGGCGGAGGGGCGAGAAGGAATACTGGCCCGATACTCTGAAGTTAAGCTGATCATGTCAGCCCTGTGTGCCTTTAGCGCCGATGGATTGCATTGGCGTCTGTCGCAGCATAACCCGCCTCTGAAAGCAAACCTTGAAGGAGCGAATTTTTATCGATTCAACGGCGGCTATTTTGTTCAAGGTCAGATAATCAATAGGTGGGCTCCTCATACGGGGCTCTTATTGAGCGGAGATCCAACAGGACGAGTCCTCTTTACCTATCGCTCGCCCGACTTTGTCCATTGGATTCAAGCACCTGCGCTTTCGTTTGCGCGCTATGGGTACCGCTCCGCCCCTGCGGGAACCGTGGAGGAGGCGCATACGGCTAATGGCGCATGGAACCGTGAAAATGTAGTGATCAGCGCTTACTCCCAGTGGCACGGAGCGGAAAAGGGAGAATCCTGGACGGATTTAGGTCTCATGATCAGCAACGACGGGATTCACTTCCGAGAGCCTATTCCCGACTTTAAGCTCATTTCACGTGGAGAGAGGGAATCATGGGAGGGAGGCAGTCTGTGGGGTGCTTCCTTTCAAAACGTCGACAACAAGACTTACATCTACTACGCAGGTCTGAACCTGGGAGGCTCTAATGCTCTGGGGCGGGGCAACATAGGTTTGGCGACGCTGGAACGCGATCGGTTTGGCTATCTCTCTTTAAAGATTCCGGGCGACGTCGGGACATTGATAACCTGCCCCATTCACCTCGGAAAAGCGGCGAGGATTTTCGCCAATGTCGAACTGGAATCGGGGAGCATTACTTTTAGTCTGATTGATGAGAAGCTTCAACCGATTGCGGGATACTCTCAGGAAGAAAGTCAACCGCTAACGAATTCCGGCCTTCGGCAGGCAGTAGGCTGGAAGCGAGGGCAGGTTATCGAGGGGCTGGCTGAAAGAAAAGTTATGTTACAGGTTCGCTTCACGGGAAGCGGCGGTCGGAGTCCGCGACTATTCGCTGTTTACATAGATAGTTCGCGCTAGATTCAGGAAAATGGCGGGAGGAAAATCATGAATCGAAGGAGTTTCTTGATCGGGGCAACCACCGGAGCAGCGGTGGTGTCAAAGGACCTGAGAAGTTTGGCCAAGAAGTCGCCTTTTTCTCCTGTGACGGGGAACAACTTCTCGAATCAGGGAATGGGGGATATTGATGCAAAGCTACGGAGCATCAGTGAAATGTTGGAATCCTATTTATTTCAGCATTTTTTCGATCCAGACGGCATCCTTTACGCTTACATCGACATTCAGACCGGCAAACCGTTCAGCAGCGAGTACATGAGCACGCAGTACTTGGATCTGTTTCACGTGCCTAATCCGGTCCACTACTGGAGCAACGAAGACAGCATGCAGTATTCCGGCTATTTGCTGGCTGCGCTGTATGAGAAGTACATGGCCACGAAGGATTCTCGGGTAATCGAGCAGATGAATCAGATCTACCGGGGCATCAAGAAGGTATATGACCTGTCGCAGAGTCTCGAGCCCAACTCATTCAGCCGGCCCTACGGTGGGCTGCAAAACATGGCCCGGTACAAGGAGCCTTTGGGCACCGATCAGGCGCAGTCGCTGTTCTGGGGGCTTTGGCTGTTTCGCCAACTGGCCGACGAGCGGCTTCAGCCACAGATCGACGAG
>DASXTB010000427.1:0-7943 GCA_036505615.1 Acidobacteriota bacterium | reverse complement strand
AGATCTCTATCTAGCTCTCTACGCAAAGCAGCCGGACTGCGCCGTGTCGTTCCAATCTTCCTGCTGCCAGTCAGCCGAGGCCGGGGCACCCGGGGCTGCCACATGCTGTGATACCCGTTGTCCCAAGACCTCCGACCATTCCTTTTCTGTAAAACTCGCCTTGTCGAAGTTGCTAAGTATTCCACCTCCCGTTGGCGCGGAAACGGTCACATTGCGGCCCACGCTATTTAGGACCGAGCAGCCACTCTCAGGTTTCTCATCTGATTACCCACTATATCTGCGGCTTTCCGTCTTACTGATCTGATCCATCCAAAGGAAGTGGTGTGCCCAGCGGGTACTTCCACAACCAGTTGTCAATCAAACCAAGGCAAATATTCCCAGCCTCGTTGAGGTCTGTCGGTTGTCCGTTGTCCGTGGCCAGCAGCTAGTTGGCAGTTAAGAAGCACGGAATGCAGATGACGGACAAAGGACGACGGGCCACGGACGACTGACAAACACGTGAAAGAAGAGAATCACAAGAACAATCAACGATGATGATGAAAATTTCCACGACGGTTGCAAACGACATGAACAGGACCTCAATCTCCACAGTGGTGTTTTTCACGTTGATTCTTTCGGCCGCGTCACTATCCGGCCGAGCGCAATCACCAGCGAGGGGAGAAGAATTAGCGAAGGCTACTTCTCAAGTCGAACTGGCCAATGTCCACGTCCGAGATCTGGTTCGTCTGGCGCTGGAACACAACCCCGAGTTGCAGGCGGCGAGACGCTCCATCGATGTCATTCAGTCCAAGATCTCGCCGGCGCGCACCCTGCCCGAGCCGGAGATTATGTTTGGACAGAGCAACGAGGGAAGCATCGTTCCCTTCACCACGCTCGGGGACTCAGATGCAGGCTTCAGCGAAATTTACCTCGGTTTTAGTCAGGAATTTCCCTTCCCGGGCAAGCTGACGCTCAAAGGAAAAATTGAGGACATGGAGGCTCGAGCAGAAATCGCTCGCTACAAGGCGAAAGCGCTTGACCTGATCTCCCAGGTCAAGACAGCGTTTTATGACCTCTACGCTACTGATAAGAGCATTCAAGCCGTCGAAAAGGAGCGGAGTCTCCTTGAGCAATTTGAAAAGATCGCATCCGCACGCTATTCCGTTGGAAAAGGTATTCAGCAGGATGTGCTGGAAGCGCAGGTGGAGACTTCGAAAATAGAAGAACGACTGCTGACCTTACGGCAACACAGGGGTTCACTTGAGGCTCAGCTCAATGCGTTGTTGAACCGCGCTCCTGACACGCCGGTCGGCGCTGCCGCAGAGATTCAAAAAAGCCCGCTTCGCTACGACCTGTCACACTTAAACAGCCTGATGGAGCAAAACTTCCCCTTGCTCGAAGCTCAGCAGAGATTAGTTGATCGGGAAGCCTTCTCGCTCGACCTGGCGAAGAAGGGAAAGTATCCGGATTTCAGCTTTAACTTTGTTTATCACAACCGGGGATCCAATCGGCCTTACTGGACTATCGGAGGCACGATGAAGATTCCGCTGTATTACGGGCAAAAACAACGTTACGAGGTCGAAGGCGCCGCTGCAAGTCTTGCCCAATCGCGGAAGGAGTACGAAAACCTCCAGGCGAAAACCTTCTCCCAAATTCGCGATCTGTATCTGATGGCGACAACTGCGGAAAGGCTGATCAACTTGTACGACCAGGGAATCATTCGCCAGGCGTCTTTCTCTTTGGAATCGGCAGTCGATAACTACGAAGTTGGAAAAATTGACTTTCTGACTTTGCTGACAAGCTGGACTCGTTTGCTCAATTACGAGCTCGCCTACTACCAGCAGCTTGCGGGGTTTCAGAAATCTTTGGCACGACTTGAACCGCTGATTGGAGTCGAGTTGGCAAAGGAGTGATTGGGGTTTGTCAGTTGTCAGTTGTCCGTTGGCAGTAGCTAGTTGGTTGGCAGTTGAACCCCAAGCACCGAATACGGATCACGACAACTGACAACCGACCACGGACAACTGACAGAGACGAAACTCAAAGGATGATTGGATTCACAAAAAGGAAGTACCAATGACAAACGAAGTAACCAATTCTTCAGATCCAGACAGTGAAAAGAAGAGGATCACTCGCAAGATCGGCATATTGCTGGTTGTCGTGATTCTACTTGCCGTCACCGCCTTGGTCCTGTCGTATTGGGCACCATTGACGCAAAAAAGCGGTCCAAAGACGGAACAAAAGAGCGGCCCACAAGGCGATGTTTACTACTGCCCGATGCACAAGAATTATCAGACCGACAAGCCTGGCAACTGCCCCATCTGCAGCATGAAGCTGGTGAAGATGGAAAAACCGGAAGCTGCCACCAAGTCTGATTCCGCCAAGGATCAAAACTCAAGCCTGGCCGGCATGGCGATGACTGACAAGGTCACTCCTGCTCCGCCGATGAGTCCCGAAGACAATAGGTTTTTTGTGTCGCCCCAGCAGCAACAGCTCATCGGCATTAAAACAGCGCCGGTAATGGTTCGTGCTTTATCAAAAGAGCTTCGAACAATGGGTAAGATCAGCTACGACGAAACCCGAATTTCGCATATCCATACGAAGGTCAGCGGCTGGATTGAGCAGGTGTTTGCCGAATATGTCGGCAAGCCCGTAAAAAAGGGAGATCCCCTGTTTACCATCTACAGTCCCGATCTTGTCGCAACACAAGAGGAGTACCTGCTCGCGCTACGAGCCCGCAAAGATCTCAAGGACAGCTCTTTTGAACGAATCGCCAATAGCGCGGAGAATCTAGTTGAGGCAAGCCGCCGGCGGTTGCAGTTGTGGGATGTTACCGACCAAGAAATCGCCAGACTGGAGAAAGAAGGCAAAGCACGGCGTGAGCTTGTGGTTTATTCACCGGTCACCGGTTTGGTGACCGAGCGTTCCGTTTACCATCATGGAAGATACGTCACGCCTGAAATGGATCTGTACACGATCGTCGATCTTACACATGTATGGGCCCTAGGTGAGATCTACGAGTACGAACTTCCGCTGCTGCACCTGGGCCAGACCGTAATTGTAGAAATGCCCTATGGAAACGCCTCACAGTCGTTGATAGGGACTGTTTCCTACATCTACCCCTTCGTCAACCCAAGTACTCGCACCGGCCAAATTCGGATGGAGTTCAACAACTTCGATTACAAGCTCAAGCCCGACATGTTTGTTAACTTGAAGTTGAACGTGGGACTAGGGCGGCAACTGACCGTTCCCGAGGACGCGGTCTTGGATACCGGCACACAGCAATATGTTTTTATTGACAAGGGCAGTGGCTACTTTGAACCGAGAGAGGTCAAAGTGGGAGAGCGGGCGAGCGGCTTCTATTTGCTTAAAGGCGGCGTTAAATCTGGCGAGCAGGTGGTGACCTCGGCAAATTTCATTTTGGATTCGGAGAGCCGGCTGAAGGGCGCCTTCGCAAACATGGGAGCTCCCAAAAGGCCGGCAGCCGCGCCCGCTCAAGCGGGCCAGCAACTTCAAATTCAACTGCGAACCGAGCCTGATCCAGCCAAGGTCGGTGACAACACGATTCACATCAAAGTGTCCGATTCAAAGGGAGAGCTCATTAGCAACGCCTCGGTCCGCATCAAGATTTCAATGCCGGCGATGGGCTCGATGCCTCCGATGAGCTCCGAAGGTGAACTCTCCTCAATGGGAAATGGGGACTATTCCGGGCGCCTGAATATCCCGATGGCTTGGACATGGCAAGCCGTTGTGACCGTGGAGCGCGGCGGGCAAATGCTCGGATCGAGGCAGTTCAATGTTACAGCTAGATAGATTTCGGTCCGTTGTCCGTTGTCCGTTGTAGCAAGCCGGCGTTCTACGGTCGACGGCCACCGTCGATAAACCGACCACTGGTTGCTAGCAACGGACAACTGACAACGGACGACTGACAACGGACGATACAACATGATTAACCGCGTCATCGAGTACTGCGCGACCCATCGATTTCTGGTCATCTTCCTGGTGATGAGCCTGGTGGTGGCCGGCCTTTGGGCGATATTCAACGTGCCGTTGGACGCAATTCCGGACTTATCAGATCCTCAAGTGATCATCTACACTGAGTGGCCCGGCCGCAGCCCCAATCTAGTCGAGGACCAAATTACCTATCCGATCATATCTGCAATGCTGGCGGCGCCGCATGTGGCCGTCGTACGCGGGATTTCCGATTACGGCTTCTCCTATGTCTACGTCATTTTTGACGAAGGGACTGATATTTACTGGGGCAGGAGCCGCGTGCTCGAGTACATGAGCAAGATTACCGGAAAGCTTCCCGAAGGCGTCACGCCCGCGTTGGGCCCCGATGCAACCGGTGTTGGTTGGGCCTTTGAATACGCGCTGGTGGACCGCAGCGGCGAGCAAAACCTGGCAAAGCTGCGCTCGTTCAATGACTGGTATATGCGCTACTGGCTTTCAAGCGTCCCAGGAGTAGCTGAGGTCGCGCCGGTGGGCGGGTTTGTCAAGCAATACCAAGTCACCATCGATCCGAATAAGTTGCTCGCCTTTAAGGTCCCACTCAATAAGGTGATCGAGACTATTCGAAACAGTAACAACGAAGTTGGCGGCCGCGTTGTCGAGTTCACCGGGAAAGAATACGTCGTGCGTGGGCCTGGCTACATCCGTTCGTTGGATGATATTCGGAGCCTGCCCGTAGGATCGAATCAGGGGATACCGATCTATGTTGAAGACGTCGCCAGTGTGCAACTTGGTCCGGAAATGCGACGCGGAGTGGCCGAACTCAACGGCGAAGGCGAAGTAACCGGCGGCATTGTGGTTGTGAGGTACGGTCAAAATGTCATGGACGTGATCAAACGAGTTAAAGCCAAGCTGGAGGAGACCAAACCCTCACTGCCGCCCGGCGTAGAAGTAGTGACGACCTACGATAGATCCGATCTCATCCAGCGCTCCATAGATACGTTAAGGCACACGCTGATTGAAGAGTTGGTCATCGTCAGCCTTGTCATTTTGATTTTTCTCTGGCACGTTCCCAGCGCGATCATCCCCATTATCACCATTCCCATCGCGGTCATTCTTTCCTTTATCCCAATGTATTCGATGGGAATTACCTCTAACATCATGTCTCTTGGAGGAATCGCCATCGCTATCGGCGCCATGGTCGACGCCGCCATTGTGGTGGTCGAGCAGACACACAAGAAGCTGGAGCAGTGGGCAGCCGAAGGACGCAGGGGCGATGCAACGCGTGTCATCATCGATGCAGTCAAGGAAGTGGGCGGGCCCAGCTTCTTCTCGCTACTTGTAATCGCCGTTGCCTTTATCCCCATTTTTGCGCTGCAGGCGCAGGAGGGCAGGCTTTTCAAGCCGCTTGCCTTCACCAAAAACTTTTCGATAGCCATCGCTGCGGTGCTGGCGGTAACCCTGGATCCGGCAATGCGTCTCTTGTTTATGCGCACAAAGGAATTTCGTTTCCGCCCCCTCTGGATGTCTCGCATTACCAACTCAATTCTTGTCGGCAAGATCCACAGTGAAGAGAATCACCCCATCAGCCGTCCTTTAATGCGGATCTATCATCCGGTGTTGCGGTTTGTGCTCCGCTTTAAATGGTTGGTGATCATTGCGGCAGTGTTGATGGTTTTGATCACCATCCCTGTCTTTCTGCGACTTGGTTCCGAGTTCATGCCACCGCTCAACGAAGGTAGCATTCTCTACATGCCCATCACGCTACCCGGTATCTCGATCACAGAGGCCGATAAGTACCTTCAGATCCAAGACAAGCTGATTAAGCAATTTCCTGAAGTGCAGAGCGTGTTCGGCAAGGTTGGTAAGGCGGAAACTTCTACCGATCCGGCTCCACTCAGCATGGTGGAGACAACCGTGGTGTTGAAGCCGGAGAGCGAGTGGCGCAAGGTCAAGACGCGCCGCTGGTATTCCAAGTGGGCCCCGGAATTCCTGAAGAAACCTATGAGGAAAATCTGGCCAGAAGAGCGGCCCATTTCTTGGGAAGGCCTGATCACAGAGATGGACCAGGTAGTCCAGATGCCTGCATTTCCCAACGCCTGGCTTTTCCCCATCCGGACGCGAATTGACATGATCACAACCGGCGTGCGCACGCCGGTGGGCGTTAAGGTGCTCGGGCCCAAGCTGGAAACCATTGAAGAAATCGGTATCCAGCTTGAAAAGGTGCTGCAGGGAATTCCAGGGACACGGAGTTGCTTTTTCGAGCGGGTCACGGGCGGTTATTACATGGACTTCGATGTAGACCGGCGAGAGGCCGCCCGGTATGGCCTCAGTGTCGGCGACGTAAATGACATCATCGAGACGGCAATCGGCGGCAAAAACATAACTACCACGATAGAAGGCCGTGAAAGATATCCGGTAAATGTCCGCTATTCTCGTGGACTGCGCCAGAATCTCGATCAACTCGCCAGAGTTCTTGTTCCCACGCCTAACGGCGCTCAGGTCCCGCTGACCCAATTAGCTCATATTACTTTGAGGACCGGGCCTCCCATGATCAAAAACGAGGAAGGTTTTCTGTCCGGGTATCTCTACGTCGATGTGACTGGCCGCGATATGGGCGGCTACGTCGAAGAGGCAAAGAAAGTGGTGGCTGAGAAAGTGAAGTTGCCCGCCGGATATCAGATTCAATGGAGCGGCCAGTACGAATATGCCGAGCGGGCAAAGCAGCGATTGCTATACGTAATTCCCATGACCCTGTTCATTATTTTCCTGCTGCTCTACTTCAATACCGGTTCTGTAGTAAAGACCCTGATTATTTTCCTGGCGGTTCCTTTTTCCGCAATTGGGGCAATTTGGCTACTACATTTCCTTAATTACAACATGAGCATCGCCGTATGGGTAGGACTAATCGCATTGCTGGGCGTGGACGCCGAAACAGCCGTCTTCATGCTTCTGTATCTGGATCTTGCCTACAACGAGCGCATCGCTCAGGGGAAGATGCGCTCTAACGACGACCTGAAAGCGGCCATCGAGTTCGGCGCGGTAAAGCGTTTGCGTCCCAAAGTCATGACCGTCGGTGTGATGTTCATGGGTCTAGTGCCCATCATGTGGTCTACGGGCGCTGGATCTGACGTCATGCGTCGCATCGCGGCGCCGATGATTGGGGGAATCTTCACCTCGTTCCTCCTTGAATTACTGGTCTATCCGGGAATTTACGAGATCTGGAAAGGAGTCGAGGTGCGTAGATTAGCCAAAAAGAGTTCGCCATCGCCCGAGCCTTCGGGGGAGGCGCAATGATAATCGGGACCCTTGTGAAGGGTTTTTGCCAGACGCCCGATCAATACCTACGCTGGGAGCGCACGCATCATGCGTGCCGAAGTGACCAGAAGGCAAGCACGCTAGAAGCGTGCGCTCCCAGCCCCTCCCCGCGGTTCCCGTGCGTACTTTTTGTCTCATTTCTTGTAATAAGTGCGTCCGTCCCCACGCTTCTCGCAGACAATGATCCCAAGAAAACAGCTGGTCCAGAGAGTGCAAGGAGCGGCTTCGAAGACCGCTTGAGAGAGATGCGGGATCGCGTGGCCAGTCGAGCGGAAGCGGCAGAGCGGCTCAAAACACTCGATAAGATACTGCAAGCAGACTTGGAAAGGGCCCAGCCCGGGAACCACGAAGCAGCCGCCGAGTTAAGACAATATTTAGAACTCTTACCTGTTTTAGACGATTTGCTCGACGATCCTCTCGCTGCTCAGTATCAGACCGATTTGCAAGGCCGCCTGTCACTCGGAAGTACAAAAGACGGCAAAAAGCGCGCTTTTCAGCCGAACTTGCTTGCCGATCATCATTTGGATGTCGAGCGGTTCAAACGCTACTTTGCAGGATCGGGACGCGCCTGGTTGCATCTTGGAGTCCGCAGGCTCGGCTGGTACGGTGAAATGATTCGGCAGACTTTGCTGGCTGAGGGGCTGCCAAAGGAACTGGTCTACTTGCCAATAATAGAAAGTCTCTATGATCCGCAAGCT
>DASXTB010000426.1:0-5856 GCA_036505615.1 Acidobacteriota bacterium | reverse complement strand
GAAGGAAAAGTCTGGGGTTTGAAGACCTTCTTGCAGCTGCTTTGCCAACCGATAGTGGACAGATGGCTGCAGGCAAACAATGCCTGGAAGGAACTGGCCGAAAGAATCGGCCCGCTTTTGCCGGCACGCGAAAGTCCCGATTAGATCCTCCACTGAATCGCATTCCAGCCCTTCCAGCCTGCAATCGATGGGCAGGTGTCACCGAAGTGTCGCCTTTTTTTGCGCCAGCCAGCACGCATGAAGCTGTCTTGGCCGTCTTCGCTCCTGCTTCCAACCGTCAGATTTCTTGACAACGGTCTCGGAACGTCTCAGGTGGGCGAGATTCTGCAATCCCACAAGTCCCTTTTACAGCCATCAGCTCGGTAATTCAGTCCGGAAAACAGTATCGGAGATCCAGTAAGCCTCCGTGATCTATCACTTTCCCGCCGCAGATTGTGAGACGCACCGTCCGTCCCCCACCCACCGTCCGTCCCCCACCGTCCGTCCCCACCGTCCGTCCCCCGTCCGTCCCCGTCCGTCCCTCCTTGATGATCGAGAGTCTCACCCCTTTGAGCGATCTGGATCGTCCAGTGGCAATTTCAAACTGACAACTGGTATTCTTGCTCTTGTTAAGTAGCTGTCAGCCATCAGCTATCAGCAACCAGCCATCAGGTTTCAACTGGAAGCTCAAAGCGGCAGACTAACAACGGCGACCTAAACACCTAAGAGCCGGAAACTGATTGCTGTTAGCTGACGGCGAAGGCTGAGAGCCGACAGCTAAGAGTTAACTCGTTCCTGTTAACTGAATGGTGGATTGAATGATCCGCAACATCGCTATTATTGCCCACGTTGATCACGGCAAAACTACGCTCCTGGATGCCATGCTCAAGCAGAGCGGGGTTTTCCGAAGCAACGAGATAGTGCGTGAGCGAGTGATGGATTCCATCGATCTGGAGCGCGAGCGGGGAATCACCATTATGGCCAAAAACACGGCCATCTTTTTCAATGGATCCAAGATCAACATCGTGGATACGCCCGGGCACAGCGATTTTGGAGGCGAAGTGGAACGCACGCTGGAGATCGTTGATGGAGCCATGCTGCTGGTCGACGCAAGCGAAGGACCTCTGCCTCAGACGCGCTACGTCCTTCGCAAAGCGCTTGAACGCAAGCTTCCTATCTTGGTCGTGATCAATAAGATCGACCGCGCTGACGCCCGAATCCCGCAGGTGATCAACGAGATTTATGATTTGTTCATCGACCTGGATGCCTCCGATGAGCAGCTCGAGTTTCCCATTCTTTACACCAACGCGAAGCTAGGAATCGCGCAGCGGGCCCCGGACAAGCCGGGAACAGATCTCAGGCCGCTTTTTGAATCCATCGAGAAAATCCTGCCGCCGGCAGCCGGCGATCCCGACTCACGGCTGCAGTTTCTGGTGTCGAATTTGGACTACAGCGACTATCTCGGCCGTCTCGCCATCGGTCGGGTCTTCAATGGGACCATCTCGGTCAACCAGCAGGTCAAGGTGGCGCGTGTGGATGGAGAATTGGCGGATGCCAAAATCACCACGATATTCACCTTCGAGGGTTTGAAGAGGCGTGAAGTAGAGAGGGCGGTCGCCGGGGATATCGTTGCCCTGGCAGGAATAGAACAGGTGACCATCGGAGAAAGTATCACGGATTTTGACGATCCGAAGCCGCTGCCGCCAATCCAGGTGGACGAGCCAACCATAGCAATCATTTTTTCAGTGAACAGCTCGCCCTTTGCCGGCCGAGAAGGGGAGCATGTGACCTCGCGTAAACTGAAAGAGCGCCTGGAGAAGGAACTACTCACAAATGTCTCCCTGCGAGCAGAAGCCACCGAGACGACGGAATCATTCAAGGTCATGGGCAGAGGTGAGCTTCAACTGGCGATCCTGATAGAAATGATGCGGCGCGAAGGTTACGAATTGCAGGTCAGCAGACCGGAGATCATTCGAAAAGACATTCATGGGATTGTTCATGAGCCGCAGGAATTGCTGCTGATTGACTGCCCGGAGATCTACGTAGGGGCGCTCATGGAAAAGACGGGCGTGCGCAAGGCGCAACTGCTCAAGATGGTCAACCACGGAAGTGGGCGCGTGCGGCTGGAGTTTGAAATCCCCTCCAGAGGGTTGATCGGTCTGCGTTCGGAATTGATGACCGACACGCGGGGCACAGCGATCATGAACACTCTGTTCCATGGCTACGTGCCGTGGCAGGGAGAGATTCCAGCGCGTCCCACAGGCGTGCTGGTCGCGGATCGCCCAGGGGAAAGCACAGCCTACGCGCTTTACAATCTGCAGGAGCGGGGAGAACTGTTTATCGGACCGAGAACGCCGGTTTACGGAGGGATGATTGTGGGAGAGAACGCTCGCCCAGCCGACTTGGACGTGAATGTGGTTCGAGAAAAAAAGCTCACCAACATGCGCGCGTCCACGGCGGACGAAGCCATCAGGCTGATTCCATTTCGTAATCTGAATCTGGAACAGGCGATTGAATTCATTAATGATGAAGAACTGGTGGAAGTGACGCCGAGGTCGATCCGTTTGAGAAAAAAAATTTTGCAGTCAAATAAAAGGTGAAGTGCGTCCCAAGACTATCAACCACGGGGGACACTGGGACCGGAAGGGCTTTCGAAATTATGAATTAATTTCCCGGTGTCCCCAGTGTCCCCCGTGGTTTCATTGGTTTTGAACCAGCCGCATTGCCTTCTTGACCAACGAAGAATGCGGGTATTCTTGAAAATCTCTTGGATGAACCCACGCTCCCTTGCCGGCAGTTCCTCCACGGGCCGCGGCTGATAGGAGCGAAATCTGAAATCGATACTTCATAATGGAATGTGTGAAATGCCCGACTTGTTTGGCCCTGCGCACTCCGAAACGAGCCAGTAATCGGCGCGCGAGGGCGTCGGCGGGCTCGGCTCCCAATTGCATGGGAAAACACCAAAGGTTTCTAAGCAATTCCGGCTCAGGCCCACGGTCTTCCATCCAGAATTTCTCCTTTTTCCGAAGTGCCAGCATCGCCATGTTTTGACGGACTGCTGGTACAGACTTGCGAAGGCCTGGGAGAGGCCTTCCCTTGGTTTGGCAGCCTTCGCTCAGCGGGCAGAGCAGACATAGGGGATCATCGGGCTTGCAGATAGTGGCTCCGATTTCCATCAGAGCTTGGTTGAAATCGCCGGCATTTCTTTCCGGAAGCAGAGATTGTGCGATCGGCCAGCATTCGCTTTCATCTAACGCTCTCCCAAAATAGCGCGAAAGGAAGCGTCGCACATTCCCGTCCACGACCGGATATCTGGCGCCGAAGGCGATGCTGGCAATGGCGCCGGCCGTGTATCGGCCTATGCCCGGAAGTTGCAGTATGGCGCTGAATTCTTTGGGGAATCCCGGACCATTGGCCACTATCGCCCTGGCGGCCCGGTGAAGGTTTCGAGCCCGGCTGTAATAGCCCAGCCCCGACCAGGCGGCAACGACTTCGCTTTCGCTGGCTTGTGAAAGGGATTGCAAGTCGGGAAATCTGGCAACAAAGCGTTCGTAGTAGGGCAGCACAGTCTTAACCTGCGTCTGCTGCAGCATCACTTCGGAGATCCAGATGAGGTAAGGATCGCGAGTCCTGCGCCAGGGGAGATCGCGCTTGTTCTGCTTGAACCAGGTAAGTAATTTTTTCTGGAAACCGCGGTTTGAGGCCATATGCACGTCGCAAGTCGCAGGTCGCAGGTCGAAAGTCGAAGGTCGAAAGTCCAAGGTCGAAGGGTCGAGAGTCACGAGCCAATTATTAGTATGGCAAGTCTCCCAGAGCGCCGGATTTCGCCTTTCGACCTTCGACTTTCGACTTTCGACCTTGGACCTTGGACTTTCGACGTTCGACTTTCGACTCGCGACCTTCGACGTTGGACTTTCGACTTTGGACTTTCGACGTTCGGCGGTAGCCGCTACATTTGTTCGAGCAGCTTCTTTTTCTTCGCCTGGAACTCCTCCTCGGTCACAAAACCTTGTTCCTTCAGTTTGGCGAGGCGTTCCAGCGCCTCGACTGGGCTGAGCGCGGCGCCGCCGCTGCCACTCGCGGAGCGGTAATGTTCCCGTTGAGCTACAATGGAATTCTTGAACGCGACTGGATGCGGCACATTCGGGAATTCAACCATTCCCAGTTCGCTTGCGGTTTCCAAGGCCACCTTGCCGTTGTCGATGAGTTTTTGAAAGAAATTCTGCTCGTGGAAGATGTTATTGATGTGGTCAAGCGGCGCATCTACTGATGCCTTGGTGAACAGCCCCTGCTGTTTGACCACTCGAAAGTTGGTGACAATGTATTCGTGACTTATTCGGTTGAGCCACTTGACGAAGAACCAGATCCCGAACGGGACGATAATTAATAGATAAAGGCCTTCTCCCTTCCAATTGGCCAGGCCGATTGCAACCAGAGTTGCCACCACAAGCAAGGCAAATGAGACAACGACAGTGACGAAATGAGGGTGGGTGTCGATAATAATCGCTTCGCCTTGCTGAAGCTGTTCTTTTCTGAACGTCATTGCTCTTACCGTGCAGTTAACAATGGCAGGTTAACAGAAGTTGTTGGTGCTTTTCTAGTGCCTGCCTGCCGTCTGCCTTCTGCTTCCTGCCTTCTGCCTCCTGCTTCCTGCCGTCTGCCTCCTGCCTCCTGCCGTCTGCCTCCTGCCTCCTGCCGTCTGCCTCCTGCTTCCTGCCGTCTGTCTCCTGCTTCCTGCCTTCACGCTGACTTGCCCAGTTAAGAGGTCCGCTGATACTCTTGCCGGGTGACCACCGACCACGAGAGCGCTATCCAGTCCGCCTGCAAACGAGTGTACGAAGTCGCCAGGCGCACGCCCCTGATGGCGGATGCAACATTGTCGCAGTTGACCGGATTCCAGGTTCACCTGAAGGAGGAACTTTTTCAGCGCACCGGCTCCTTTAAAATTCGTGGGGCCTACATCAAGCTCTGCCGCCTGGATCCGGCGGTAGGCAGGAAAGGAGTGGTGACAACCTCGGCTGGGAACCATGCTCAAGGGGTCGCATATGCGGCCCACAATCTCGGTTACCCTTCCTTCATTTTTATGCCCGAAAGCACTCCTTTGGCGAAGGTGGAAGCCACTCGACACTATGGCGCCGAAGTAGTCTTGCGTGGAAACACATTTGAGAGCGCCTTCGAGGAAGCGCGCAGATTTCAGGAGGAAGAGCAGCTCACTTACATTCATGGATACGATGACTGGGAAATCATTCACGGCGCGGCAACCGTCGGTGTGGAAATCGTTGAAGATTTACCCGACCTGGACGCCATCGTGTGTCCGGTAGGAGGAGGCGGGTTAATCGCAGGCGTGGCGTTGGCCGCCAAATCTGTGCGCTCGTCGGCAACAGTCATCGGAGTACAAGCAGAAAACGCCCCTGCGGCCGTCGAGTCCTTCAGGGCCCAAAAACCCGTTCAGATATACTTGGGTCCCACAATAGCCGAGGGTATTGCCATCAAGTGTCCGGGGGAAATTAATCTTGAAGTGATCCGTGACCATGTCGACGACATGGTTTTGGTCTCAGATAACGAAATCGCCGATGCCATCCTTCATCTTCTGGAACGGAACAAGCTGGTATGCGAGGGAGCAGGCGCCGCGTCAGTTGCGGCTTTGCTGGGAGAGAAAGTGCCGAACCTAAAAAGCAAGAAAGTGGTGGCAATTCTCAGTGGCGGCAACATAGACATCAACACTCTCTCTACCATCATTACGCGAGGCTTGGCCAAGTCCGGAAGGTTTCTGCGCTTCTCGGTCAATGTGATCGACGCGCCGGGAAATTTGAAGAAGCTAGTAGATGAAGTATCTGCCACGAAGGCCAACATCATCGATGTCCTGCACAACAGGAC
>DASXTB010000425.1:0-8703 GCA_036505615.1 Acidobacteriota bacterium | reverse complement strand
ATCTTGCTGCCTCCAATGGTGAACTTCTCATCCGGCGAATAAAGCACCGGAGTCTTCTCGCGCGTAGTGCGAAGAAAACTAATGCCCTTGCAATCGGCCATGGCTGCGACCAACTGCGCCGTTTGGTTTCCGTCGCACGGATAGAGCACCGTGCTGCCGCAGACGGCCCGCATCATGGCTAGATCTTCCAGGGCCATTTGCGACGGGCCGTCTTCGCCGATCGAGACTCCGGCGTGCGATCCGCATAACCTTACGTTAGCGCGAGAAATAGCTGCCATGCGGATGAAGTCGTAAGCCCGTGTCAGAAACGCCGCGAACGTGGAGGCAAAAGGCACGCGATGCCGCACGCTCACACCCACGGCGGCCGCAACCATCTGCTGTTCGGCAATGTACATTTCAAAGTACCGATCAGGAAAAGCCTTCGCAAACTCTTCCGCATAGGTCGAGTTGCTTACCTCACCGTCAAGCACCACCACTTCGGGTCGTGCGGCCCCCAGCGCTGCCAGCGCATCACCATAAGCCTTGCGTGTGGCGACCGGGGTTCCCTTTTCATAACGAGGCAGCTTGACCGATGAAGGCAGTGGGCCAGTAACTGGAGCTTCCGGTTTTGGCCTTTGCACTTGAATGGTGATCGAAGATCTGCCGCCCAACTCCTCGATCGCCTGCCGCGCTTCGTCCTCCTTGAGCGGCTTGCCGTGCCATCCTTCCTTATTTTCCACCAGAGAAACGCCCCGGCCTTTCAACGTCTTGGCAACGATAAGAGCGGGTTGATCCCGATCCTGCAAAGCCTCTTGATAAGCTTTATCAATTTCCTCCAGGTTGTGACCATCAATTTCAATCGGATGCCAGCCGAAGGCCCGGGCTCGCTGAGCATAAGCTTTGCTATTCCAGCCCAGTTGAGTCTCCCCGCGCTGACCCAGTCGATTCATGTCGAGAATGCCGATCAAATTGTTCAACTGGGAGTGGCCCGCGTGATCGAAGGCCTCCCACACAGACCCCTCAGCCATTTCGCTGTCTCCCAGAAGGACCCAAACTCGATAGGGGAGTTTTTCGAGACGTTTGCCCACGAGGGCAACGCCAACTCCGATGGCAATCCCCTGACCTAGCGATCCGGTGGCAACATCGACCCACGGGATGACCGGAGTCGGATGACCCTGGAGGCGACTGCCAAACTTGCGAAAGCTCATCATCTCTTCGTCGGAAACGGCGCCGGCGGCTTTGAACATCGCGTAGAGAAGCGGGGACGCGTGGCCCTTTGAAAAAATCAGATGATCGTTAGTCGAGTTCTGCGGATTGGCGAAGTCATAGCGCAGGTACTTGCTCATCAGAACTGCCATCAAGTCAGCTGCCGACATTGACGATGTGGGGTGACCGGATCCTGCGGCGGTACTGGACCGGATGCTGTCAACACGAAGTTGTTGCGCCAGGGCATGCCACTGGCGTGTTTCTTCGGAAAGTGAGTGAAGTGGGACGCTCTGTGCAGTCATTACAGCCTCCTTTGATTGCGGATTTCGGATTGCGGATTGCGGATTGCGGATTGTGTGAAAAATTGTGGGGACAGACCCCTTATTTCGTCTTGATTAATGAGAATTATGGGGACAGACCCCTTATTTGGTCTCGATTAGGAGCATAACTGGCGACCAATTAATAGAGCCGAAATAGCGGGTCTGTCCCCATAATTCTCCGAAATAGGGTGTCTGTCCCCATAATTCTGCCAATCCGCAATCCGAAATCTGCATTCCGCAATCCGAAATCCGCAATCCGCAATCCGCAATCCGAAATCAGTATACCCCTACTTTTTCAATCTGTTGATCGAGGCTGATGACAATCTGGTTGCCGCGGGACTTGAAAGTGAGATGGTCGATGGCGTCGACCGGAACGATTCCTCGCGTCGATGAACAAATAAAAACTGCGTCTGCCTGCTCCAGAGTTTCTTCATGATACTTCCCTTCTTCGGACTGAATACCCAGCTTGCGCGCGGCCGCCAAAACGTGGCGCCGCATGACACCATCGAGAATTCCGGTTTGCAGAGACGGTGTATGCAAACAGTTTTCGTGGACAAAGAAAAAAGAACTTGTCAGTCCTTCGGCCAACTGCCCTTCTCGATTCTTCAAAAGCGCCTCGTAACCTCCCGCAACCTTTACTTCATGCATCGCGAGAACGTGCGCCAGGCGGTTTCCTGTCTTGATACTGGGATCGACCGACAGTTGATCGCTGGTAATCTGGCGCACGATTACCAGTTTCACAAACGGCGGAATGACGGCAAGATTCAGCGCTTTGGCGATGATCACAAAGCTGGGAACACAGTCCATCGGACTGAGCGACAAATCGCCGATTCCTCTGGTAACGATCCATCGAATCGCCGCCTCTGGAGCGCCGAGGGCGCGGCAAGTTTTTTCTATTTCACAACGATAGAACGCCGCGTCGTGCGAAAGCTCCAAATGTATGAAACGCGCTGAGGCCTGCAGTCTTTCAAAATGCTCCTCATAATTCTCGAGCGCTCCACCCCGCGTTCGCAGCACCTCATAAACACTGTCCCCGAAGAGAAAAGCGTGATCAAGCACTGAAATTTTCGCCCTGTCGGCGTTGAAGACCTTGCCGTCAATGTTGATCTTCATTTTTTGTGCACCCCTACAGGGTGCGTGGCGTTGAGGTTTCGAAAACCGGGGGCGACGCGCAAAAACGCGCTCTGCCCCCGGCCATTCTATATGACGCCTTCGGCGTCCAAAGACTGTTGCTGCCCAGGCGTCAGTAACTTTGGTTGCGGCCCTGCCGCGTTAGGCTCAGTGCCCCGGAACTCTGTTCGTAAGAAAAAATTGATCCGACTTCCAACTGTCAGTACTCAACTTGCCATGCCGTGCCGACTATACTATCAGGGTGCAATTGAGCAGTTAAGACATGCGTGGTCAGAACCGGATCAAGAGAGTTAAAAGGGGCAGTGCCTCTGGAAACCGGCGCCAGAGACACCCAGAACTGAGCAGGCACTGCGTACCGGGGCTAGGCACCGGACATGCGTACTGAGCACTGGGAACTGAGAAATGCTTGTTGAAAAAGGAGTGGTTCACTTTCCTGGAATCGAGGGTGGACAGTGGATCCAGGGAAAGCTGAGCAATGAAGACTTCAAGGGCTTGGTGACCCTGGTTGATTTTTGGGACTACAGCTGCGTCAGTTGCATCAGGACTCTGGACTACATAAAAGAGTGGCACGAGCGCTACGCCCATCTTGGCTTGCTTGTTCTGGGAGTGCATACTCCGGAATTTGCATTCGGCCACGAACGAAGGAACGTGTTGCGTGGAGTTCACGCCTTTGATATTCCCTACCCAGTGGTTTTGGACAACGACTACAAGATTTGGAACGCCTTTTCCAATCGCTACTGGCCGGCCAAATATTTGTTCGACACAGAGGGGTATTTGCGCTACCACCACTTCGGAGAAGGCGCTTATGCCGACTCCGAACTTGCCGTCCAGTCACTGCTGCGGCAGCGGAACAGCGGTGGAGATTTTGGCGAAGTGATGAAACCGGTTCGCGATTCTGACGTCCCGGGGGCTGCTTTGCCGCCCAGTACTCCGGAACTTTACCTGGGACTGGAAAGAGGTAAAATCGGAAACGAGCCGGCAGGATCCAGCTCGGGCGCCGAGCGCCTCTTTGTGATGCCCGGACAAGTAAATCCGGATATTGTCTACTTGATTGGACAATGGAGCCGTCATCGGCAATACGCGCAAAGCGGCGCCGAGCTTGAAGGCCATATTTTGGTGCACTACACGGCGGCCGAAGTGAACCTGGTGATGCAGTCCCGAAAGGGATCAACGGTTTACCTGATGCAGGACGGGCGGCCTGTGCGTGCGCAGGACGCGGGTGAGGACGTTCGATTTGAAGGGGAACACGCAATCATTCAGGTCCGCGAGCCACGCATGTACCAGATGATTCAGAACGAGAGTTTCGGATCTCATCTTTTATCACTCAGTACCTCCGATCCAGGATTGGAAGCGTATGTTTTCACTTTTGTTTCTTGTCCCACATTGAGAGACAGAAGGCAGTAGGCAGACGCCAGGAAGCAGGAGGCAGGAAGCAGGAGGCAGGAAGCAGACGGCAGGAAGCAGGAGGCAGGAGGCAGAAGGCAGGAGGCAGGAAGCAGGAGGCAGAAGGCAGGAGGCAGGAGGCAGGAAGCAGGAGGCAGGAGGCAGGAAGCAGACGGCAGGAGGCAGAAAGCTGTAGGCAGTGTGCAGGAGGCGCTGGTGAAGATTAGAAATGTTACTGAAAGAGCTCCTGAAGCAACATCTGATGGGTTCTGCCAGCCTTCTGCCTTCCGCCTTCCGCCTTCTGCCTTCCGCCTTCTGCTTTCTGCCTTCATTGCAGCAAATGCGACGCGTGAAAAAATTAATTAGAATCGCCCACAGCCCGGACTCTGACGACGCCTTCATGTTTTACGCGCTTGCTACTGGAAAGCTTGATACGGGCGACTACCGCTTCGAACATGTGTTAAAAGACATAGAGACCCTCAACCGGGCAGCGATGCAGGGTCTCTACGAAGTGAGCGCCGTTTCCTTTCACGCTTACGCCTTCGTGCAGGATCGTTATCTGTTACTGGCACATGGCGCCAGCTTTGGTAGGGGCTACGGCCCGATGATCGTCGCCAAACAGGCTCTCACCGCCAGCGACCTGGAAAAGGCCCGTCTGGCGATTCCCGGCCGATTGACCACCGCCTACCTGGCGATGAAAATCTTCAATCCTGAACTGGAAGGTGACGTTATTCCTTTCGATCAAATCATTCCGTCAATCCAGGAAGGACAATTCGACGCAGGACTGATCATTCATGAGGGTCAACTGACCTACCTGGAAGACGGACTGCGAAAAGTGGTCGACCTGGGAGAATGGTGGCAGAAAGAGCATTCGCTACCTTTGCCCCTGGGAGGCAATATAATTCGGCGCGACCTGGGCACAACCGCTGTCAGAGAAGTTTCATCGCTGATCTCCGAAAGCATTCGCTACGGACTTGAAAATCGCGCTCAGGCGCTGGAATATGCGGCGCAATTTGCTCGCGGTTTGAGACCGGACTTAATGGATCGCTTTGTGGGAATGTACGTGAATGATTTGACAGTTGATTACTCTGACGAGGGCCGGCAGGCAGTCCAATCTCTCTTAGATGAAGCTTACACTAAGGGGATCCTCAAACGGCGGGTGATCGCCGAGTACGCCAGTTGATCTCTAGGATAAATCTTAACAGAGCGCGCTCGACGGGGCTGTGAAAGAATCCATCTGATCGTACGGGCGGCCCTATGTGGCCGCCCGCCGCAATAACTGACGGATTAGCCAAACAAATTGCACAGTTCCCGCGGAGGCATCTCGGAACGGACCCAAGAAAAATCCGCTGGATTCTGCAGCGGGCGACCACATACGGTCGCCCGTACAGATTGAATCAATTTCCTCACAGCTTCTGAGGAGCTCGAATTTGGACCACACGCCGGTCTACCGAGGCTCAAGCACAATCTGCATGCATTGATTCATCAACGGTGTCACTTCTCTAAACACCGCCAGTACCGCCTCTACCAGATCCGCGCCCGTTGAACTCTGAACCTCTTCTGCAGTCATTGGGTAGTAAACCTGAAAGCCACTCCAGTGCTTCTGTTGAGCCCTGTTTAGGCATCGAAGCAGTTGTCTGCGAGAAGGGAAATTTGAGCGAATATATTCCGATGGGACATCCCAGCTACCCCCGTGCACGCGAAAACCCTCGGTCTGGACCAGCCGGCGAAGCTGCTCATAAAAACCAGATTTCACCTCCAACGCCCGGATTAGCCTGTGCCAATCCCAGTCGTTGCGAAGCTGGCAATCGCGGTAATCCTTGGGAGCCCGGATAAAACCTCGCTCTACCTGGAAACCCGATTTGAAGATATTTTGATCCCGGTCGATCATCACGAAGAACTTGGAACACCCGAAGTTCACATGGCTGGAGATCGGCTTGGCAGCCCGATTGGCTTTCGGCAGAAAGCAGATCCACTGCCAGTAGACGCCCCGCCCCCAGCGATCCGTTACAAAAGGCTGCCGATAGTTCTCCTCCAGGCTGAGCTTGAGGATTTGAGTAATGCGTTGATGTGGTTCAAGATGACCCACCTGAATCCCCCGTTGAAAATCAAGGAACTCAGTTCGAAAACCATGATGAAGTGGCATAGAGTTTGAACTCATTATATTACTCATAGGAAAATGAAATGGTCGACTGACCGCGCCTATCGGCAAGCGGACTTGCAATACGGCTATTACCGCGGCTGACCTGGGTAGTATGAAAAATCAGCCACGAAGCGACCGTCATGCTATCAGTTGTGCAAAACGTTGGATTTGTTCGCCATGGATAATCCGGGATCAACGATCCGCCGTCAGACGCGTTCCGAATGCGACAGAACTTACCGAGGATCTTGATGTTTAGTCGTCCTCCCTTGATCCGCCCTGGTGAAACAATATGCAGAACCTCGGATCTCCGAAACGGGCAGTCGCTGAAGTTTCTCTTCGCTACCGGCATCGGGCCGGAAGAGGCCTTCCTGATTAAATATCGCGATCAGTTCCACGCCTATGTCAACCGTTGCCGGCACGTTCACATTCCTCTCGACTACGACGACAACGATTTCTTCACGGAAGAAGGAGAATACCTGGTGTGCAAAAATCATGGCGCCGTTTATATCCCGGACACAGGTGAATGTGCCTGCGGGCCTTGCGACGGACGAAACCTGGCGCGCCTGATTCTCAACATCCAGGGGGAATTCGTAATCCTGGGCGAAATCCCACAGCATCTGAAAGTGTAATTAAGTTAGTGAATGGCCTACCTTTGAGATTAAACAAGATGATGATATACAGGAATAGAGACAATGAGATGAAACGAGACAATCCCGAAAAGAGGTTTAATCTTAACAGTTTGTGAAAGGAGGCTTATGCCATTCTCAGTTCCCAGTTTGCCCTACCCCTCTGACGCGTTGGAACCTCACATTGACAAAATGACGATGGAGATTCATCACGGCAAACATCACAATGCCTATGTGACAAACTTGAATAAAGCATTGGAATCTGCTTCCAACCTGGCCAACAAGAAAATCGAAGAGTTGCTGGCAAACAATTGCGCCGCTGTTCCCGAGAACATCCGCACCGCAGTCCGCAACAATGGAGGCGGTCACGCTAATCATTCGATGTTCTGGGAGATCATGGGTCCCAAAAAAGGCGGAAAGCCGGAGGGAAAGCTTGCAACAGCGATCAACACGTCCTTCGGCAGCTTTGATCAGTTTAAAGAGAAGTTCGCGGCCGTTGCCGTGGGACGCTTCGGTTCCGGCTGGGCATGGTTGTTGAAAGACAAATCAGGAAAACTAGAGATCACATCGACCGCAAACCAGGATAGCCCGCTGATGGAAGGGAAATTCCCAGTGATTGGCCTGGATGTGTGGGAACACGCCTATTATCTGAAATATCAGAACCGGCGTCCCGATTACGTGACCGCCTGGTGGAATGTCGTAAATTGGGATGAGGCGGAGAAGCGGTTTAATAGATAGGGGAATCTGCTCAGGCCCGATTGGCCGTCATTGAGAAGGCTCGGTGAGCAAGTGGCTGAGTATCGGGCCTTCCTGCCCTGTTCCTAACAGAAGGATTATACTCGCCCTTACCGACTGGGTGCCTCTGCGTCTGTTCCTAACAGAAGGACTATCGCCCTAACCGACTCAGTGCTTTGCGTCCTTGCGCCTCTGCGTCAAGTCTTTCAGCAAAAATTTATCAATCCGCTTTCCGAAATAGACCCGACGCTTCTAGAAATTCGCGGACCGCTTTTTGGTATTCGGCCGGATGATCACGGTAGGCGTGGCCGTGGCGGCGCCCGTTTAGTATCAGCAGCCGCTTGTAGGGGCTGGAACACAATCCGTACAATTCGCGGGCATAACTTGACGGCATACGGCGGTCCTCGGCCTGGGCTACAAACATCACCGGGCGGGTACCGATCTTGCGCACCGCTTCGCGGATGTCGATCTGCGCACCGCGAAAATCTCCTCGCCACTGCATCAGGGCTCCAATCTCGCGGCCAATGGGCCATGGAGGGAGGCCAAAGAACAAATGAACGTGGTGATCGACCGTTTCCTTGAAAGAGATATAAGTGCTGTCGCAAATCACTGAATCTATTCCTGGATTCTCCGCAGCCGCCAGCATTGCCGACGCTGCACCCATGGAAATTCCCCAGAGGAGAATCTTGCTGTGCGGCTGCCGGTTATGCATCCAGCTAGCAGCGGCAAGAACGTCGTCTTTCTCTTTCGCTCCAAAGGTGCTCTTGTCTCCGGTGCTTTTGCCGTGGTGGCGTAGATCAAACAACAGCGCGGAGAATCCGAGGGAGTGCACGAATTGGGCCTGGGGCAGCATTTCCACGCGGCTCCGGTTCAGTCCGTGACAAAAAATGACGGCCGTGGCCTGCCGATCGCCGGGAATATACCAACCATAGAGAGTGACGTTGGGAGGGCTGCTAAACACCACCTCCTGGTAGGGCATTCCCAGATCGGAAGGCGTTTTTCCGATGAGCGGATCGCGGAACTGAAAGCGACGATTGACTGCGATTGAAGATAAGAAAAGAGGGCCGACGACAAACAGCATCAAGAATAAGAAACCAACCACCACTGCCAGCGTCCACTTCAAAATCCGTTTCCAACTAATTTTTTTTGACATGTTCTTTCCCTGTCACTTCAAACCTCG
>DASXTB010000424.1:0-4368 GCA_036505615.1 Acidobacteriota bacterium | reverse complement strand
GACATCGCTGCCGCCAGAATCCTGAACCGTGGCTTCGAGTGTGCTGTATCCCTCGCTTGTGGATTGAATGATGACGCGCACTAGATCACTGCCGTGCCCTCTGCTTATTTTCTCCTTCAGGTCAGCAGATGCTTTGTTCAGTTGACCGTGGTTCGGGGCCGATTGCGCTCGGGTGATGTTCGCCTGTGGGACCAGACCCGCGAGGGGAGAGACAATTAAGCATGTCGCGAAGAGAATAGCCAGGAGAGTTCGTTTCATCGGGTACTCCAGAGAACTGAGGTGGGCAGTCTCATAATTGCGTTATTACTTAGGAAAAACACCTCTAGGGTCGGTTTTCACGCTTGGCTTTTATTGCGGACGTCGGGGGAGTTTGCCATTATACCAGAGAGTAAAAACTGGTTCAACCAAATTAGATGGAATTGAAACGCGTCGCCACCGGCACGAGTTGGGACGACATGGGCCCTGCCGCCGTTCTCTCTACGGCGGCCCACACGGCGTATCACCTCGGTGCAATCAGGCAAATCCTTGCGGGCCTCATTGGGTAGTACACGATTGGTGCAACAGCGATCTGGCTAAAGCGCGCCGTTCGGCAATTGATCGAGGAGTTGTGATGAATGATCTTGTCAAATTGGTCTTCGCTCAAATTCCTAAATATCTCTTCAACTTTTTCAATCTAGTTTCTGGTCCTAAGAGATTTGTTCGAAAGAGGAATGTATACAACGATCAGTCTTTGACTGAAGCCACGACCTTCCTCGCTATTTCATTTGTCCTGCAACTAGTCTTAAAGACCCCTTTCATAACAGATGTTAATTTCTGGCAGTACATCGCCACTCTTGGTCTTCAGACTCTGATCGAGATGACGCTTTTGGCAACCGCCTTGCGATTTGCCTGGACATTGGTTGGGGGGCATGCACCCTTTGGAAGATTTTTCATTACGTTCTGCTATTACTATGCGGTGGGTCTAATTCTTTTACAGGCGTTCGCTGTTTTAGCCTACGGTATCGCCAAGGTTTGGGATCCGGAATTGTACGCTATCATGGTAGAGGCTTATAAAGGTAAGAGCTTCAGTAATCCCAAAATGCAAGCCTATGTGGAAAAAGCTGCTGGTTCAGGTGATTTCAAGAAGCTGCTTCCTTTAGCGTCGCTTAATTTGATGTTATGGCTTGGGTGGGCTGCATTCTTCGCTTGGACCATTGCCGGCTGGGGCGCATACCGCGAGCTCACGACACTTACTAAGAAGAGATCCGTCCTGGCCGGGATAATTTTTATTTGCTTGTACCCGATTGTCTTCTTAGTGACCTTTCTACTTTATTCCGTATTGGTTTAACTTGCTCCTCTGAGAAGCCTAAGGACGGCCGTCGCCTGGCAAGGTGGGCCGCGCTGGCTGGCAACACCGTTGCGTTTGCGCAGCTCCTGTGCCGAACTCTGGGAGGCGCCGATTAGCAGCCCGCTGCCCGAGGACCTCTTCTTCCTGCGCGGTTTCGACAGGCAACATGGTTGCTGGAGTTGGACTCGCAAAAATGGTATAAGCAGGGCATAACCTGTCAGTCAGTCTCCTCGGACTTGCGGGGTGATGGCTCGGAATCATCCCCCAAAATTAAGAGATCTCGAACAGTGATTCCTGTTCGGCTCCCTACCCCGACGGCAAAATATTGAGGGTTCGATGTTTAAGCCTCTCTTTCTCGTCGTCGTGTTATTGCTCTCTCCTCTTCCTGCTGTGTTGGTACAGGGTCAAACTGATCCGACCGCACGCCCGAGACGAATCCAAAACCCTTCGCCAGTGGCTTACGGAAGTGATCATCAGGCTGCTTCCCCTGAAGCAAGCGCCGAAGCCAAGAGGCTTTACAAAGTCGGGGTGAAGTACGGCAATGCACATCTCTTCAAACAAGCCGCCGACACTTTTGCGGAGGCTGTTAAATTGAGCCCTGACTACGCCGATGCTTATCTCGCTTTGGGCCGTGCTTATTACGACCTGGGCCAGTGGGAGCAAGCCATTAACAGCCTGCAACGCGGTCTGGCGCTGAAACCTAAAGATAAAGCCTCCCAGGATCGTCTTGCTCAGGCTCAACAGATGTTGGAGCGAGAAACCGGAAGTAGAGGGGAAAGATCGTCTGACGATAATGGTGACGGTGCGCAAGCAAAGGGTTCAGTGGCATCGTTGAGCAGCTCGCCGCTACCAGCAGCTACTTCAAGACTCGCTGCGAACGATTCTGAGCTCAGCAAAGTTTATCGTGTAGGACCGGGCGATGTACTGGATGTGCGATTGACTGAGTCTGCTTCCGGACCGGCAACTCTGTTTACCGTGACATCGGCGGGCTTACTTGAGCATCCCGACCTGAGCGCGCCCTTGCCCGCCAGTGGATTTACGGTTGAAGAAATCAGTGCCCGCATTGAAGACGATCTCAAACAACGGTCGCCAACAAAGAAACCAACTGCCTGGGTCGGTGTCGAGGAATACGTCAGCCATCGGATCCTCGTCAGCGGTCTCGTCAAGGAACCCGGCACTAAGATTCTGCAACGAGAAGCCATTCCCCTTTATGTGGTAGTCGCAGACGCTCAACCATTGCCTGAAGCCGGCCGGGTGAGCGTGGTGCGAAACGAATCGAACGAAAGTTACGTGATCGATCTATCGTCACAAGCAGAAATGAGCCTGCTGGTTCTGCCAGGTGATGTCATAACTCTCCAAGCGAATCCCGAGCAGTTCTACTACGTTGGCGGTGAGGTAAAGTCGCCCGGGGAAAAAACTTTTCGGCGGGGATTGACCTTGACGCAGGCAATTATCGCCGCGGGAGGATTGGCCAAAAACTCGAAAGAAGCGCGCTTAGCCCGCGATAACGGCAAGGGTTTTCTCGTGGTGAATCGGTACAGATTGAAGGACATCGATTCCGGAAAGATTCCCGATCCGGTAATAGAACCCGGCGACCGAATTACGATTGAATGAGGATGCTAGCAATGTCAGCACCAATTAAAGCAAAAATCACGCCGGATGCCGCTTCGTCGGCACCAATTGATCAAGACGAGGCCTTCGACGCCTTCAGTGATTCAGATGCGGCGCCGACGGGTAGCAATCAAGGAGTAAGGACTCTGCATGAGCCTCCGGACATTTGGGACGTGGTCCATGAAACACGCGCAGAGTTTGATCCTCGAGCAGCATTTTCCGCACGTGTTACTTCCACTAAGCCCGTAGTGCTAACGGTGCTCGCGCTCATCGTTGCAGGCGGTGCGCTGTTTGGATTTATTAAGCTGAGAGGTTCGTCAGGAAATGTTTCTGCGGTCCCTGCTGTGCGACCAGAGGACAGTAACAAGAAGACTGCCCCAGGTTCACCAGCGACAATACCAGCCAACACCGCAGCCTCATCGGATCAGCCCGGCCCAAATACGCCGGGGAGCAGTGTTGCTGGCAGCTCAGTTGAACTAAACAATACCAGCGCCACCAATAATGGTGTTCCCAATCCTGGCGCGGGCAGTAACGTTGCGGCTCAGGAAGCGTTTTCGGTCAAGCCAGTCGTGCGCAAGGCTCGCCAGGCAAATCCAGCCCGTTCAATTACCGCTGTCAGCGCGACGCTCGCCAGCGCAGACAACAGAGACAAGGCCCAACAATCAACGACACCTACTCCTAAATCCGACAACGATAAGGATCCCGCCGCAACCGCAGCGAAGAAAGAATCAAATAAAGGTCCAGGTCCCGGTTTAATCGCTCCAGCTAAAACCGCCCCTACACCAAAAGCTAAAGTTATCCAATGGCCTTAAGATTAGTCTGGAAACCTAACGGTTAGACGTTTCTCAACTGCTCCGGTCAAAGATGACGCTATCTTGTCCTTATTATATAGGTGGCGTTACGGCCCATAGTGTGAGTCGAGTGGTAAAATGACGACAAATTTCACACACCTGCGCGGGTAGAGTCGGGAGAGCAAAGTGAAGTTACTATCCATTGAAACCACACCAAATCCAAACAGCATGAAATTGAATTTGGATGAGAAGCTCGCCAAAGGGGTCGCGATTACTTATACGCACGAAAATAGAGGAGATTGCCCGGCCTACATCCAAAAGATCCTGGCGATCCCAGGGGTCAGTAATGTCTTCCGTGTCGAAGACTTTATGGCTATCCAGCGAAAACCAACTGCTGGATGGGAGGATATCTTGTCTCAGGCCCGCGCCGTACTCGAATACGCTAGTTTGAACAACGCGAAACCAGAACCAAAGGAAACGTCCGATAACAAATGGCGCGAGATAACGGTAGCGGTGCAGTATTTTCGGGATCTTCCAATGTTAGTCAAAGTGTCCTCTGGTAGTGAAACAACTCGCTTGCCGTTACCCGAGAGATTCGGTATGGCTATTGGTCGAGCAATGGGTGCATCGGAAAACATG
>DASXTB010000423.1:0-12264 GCA_036505615.1 Acidobacteriota bacterium | reverse complement strand
GTCTCCACTATCTCACATCAGACAGAAGGCAACACAGAGCGTTTACGGCCGAGGGATTCGAAGGTCTGATCGTATTATGAGAAAAAGGCTGAAGCGAGTGCTCAACGCCTTTCGGCATCATCGGAATTCTCACCGCAGAGCCGAAAACGTCCGGCGCGGCTTTCTTCTGCAGGCTGCAGAGCAGCGCCGCCAGTGTCGTCGGGCCGGCCACAGTCACGTGGTACTGCTGCTGCAGGGACTCAATCAGGCCGGGACGGCGTATGATTTCAGCAAACAAACCTTCGGTCGGCACAAAAAGAATCGCAAAGTCGGTCGTGCGCGGCGGGTTGATGTACTTTTCATAGACATCACGCGCGCACCGTTTTATCTGGTCTTCCAGCTTGCTAGTGCAGTGCGCGATTCCGTCTGTATCTGCACGTTCCTGCGCTTCAACCAGACGTTGATAGTCCTCCTGCGGGAATTTGGCATCGATGGGAAGTAGAACCTCGCCCGCCTCCCCCCGGCCCGGAAGTCGGACGGCAAATTCCACGCGTTCCCCCGAATCGTCCCGAACCAGAACATTCCGCGCGTACTGTTGTGGGCTTAACATTTGCTCGAGAAGCATCTCCAATTGAACTTCTCCGCAGGTTCCGCGCGCCCGGATGTTCGATAAAACCTTTTTGAGGTCGCCTACGCCGGTCGCAAGGTTCTGCATCTCACCTAGACCCTTGTGTACCAATTCCAAGCGTTCGGCGACCAAGTTGAACGACTCACCCAGCCGCTTCTCCAGAGCGCCTTGAAGCTTTTCGTCGACGGTTTGCCGCATCTGCTCCAGCTTGGCATCATTTTCCTGGCGCAAACGATTGAGCTGGGCCTCCAGCGTAGAGCGCAGCGTTTCCTGTTTTTGTTCATTGGATTGAATGAGCGTATTCAGGCTGCTCTCCAGAGCCGAACGGAGAGCGTCCAGCTTCTGATCGCTGCTGCGGATGAAATCCGACAGTCTTTTGCCAAATAACTCAAACTGATTTTGTTGTGCCACGGGAAGGTCGCTCAGTGTCTGTGTGACTGCATGATGCGTAGTCAGAAGAGCTGTCGCAACTTCCTGTCGGAGCTCATGAAACCGATTAGCACCTTCGTCCCGATTACGCGAGAATTCGTCTCGCAGTGCTGATTCGGCTCGTTGGATTTCTCCGTGAGTCGATTTTCTTTGCGCCACAAGCTCGTGCATTTTCCACAGTAGGAAACCGATGAGGCTGATCTCGAGTAATGCCAATCCAATCAGAAAAACGAGAATCATGATAACCCCCGCTGGTGCGGCCTACCGCGTTTCGACGGCTGACCATCTCGAAACACCGAACGCCACCTGCGTGCGCTTCGCGCCCGTCAGTCCCACCAGCGGGTCCGTGACGGGCATCAAAGCACCGCATCCCGTCACTTTTAACCTGCATGCACGACAACTCAGGACGTTTCAGGTAAGACTTTTCTGCGTGTTCTTTACTTTCCTTGTACCAGCGCGACCTTGCGCATGTGAAGGGACGCCGTGGGCTTGATGATTTTTTACTGATTGGGCTGGTTTCTTGACCACTTCAGAGGTCTTGTATTTCTCCGACGCCCGCCAAATTTCGGCGGCGAGGCGTTCGCGCAGGGCAACCGGCTCGATTACTTCCGAGTCCGATCCAAAACCCAAGATCCAATGCTGCAAGTCCAGGCCTGGATGGACGTAGAATTCAACTTCCACCGCGCCGTCGGTCTTCGTGATTCGCTGCGAATGATGCCACCGCTTTTCCGAAACCAGAACGGCCGGGCGCCCTGTGAATCTGATTCGGATGTACTCAGGTGACCCTGACCAGACTTCAAAGCTGTGTTGAAAAGTCTCCCGAGGTGATACATCCAATTTGTAAAACAGCTCTCCACTATCTCGGTACTGGCCTATTCGATCGACGTTAAACGTTCGGAATTCGCGGCTGCGGTGACAGTATCCCCAAAGATAACTGTTAGATGAAGCTGTGATAATCGCGTAAGGGTCGACTCGTCGCCACCCTCGCGTGCCGCTGTTCAACGAATCATAAAGGATCTCGGCTGTTTTAGACTCAACGATCCACCGGGTAATTTCGGTTGTCAGGCGGCTGCGTGGTTCCGTCTCGACAAGTCCCGGTCCAAGAAAGACAATCGCCTGCTCGGCTGCCTCAAAGAATGCCCGCGTTTTGGCGGGCAATTGGAACCTGAGTTTCTGCCAAAGAGATGTAAGGCGCGCACTCTGGGGGAAGCCTTGAGTGCGAGCCGCGCACGAAGCCCCGCACAAAGCAATGAGTTCCGGCAACTCGATCGGAAAGGGCAACCCATGTCGCAAATGGAGCGTCCAAACAACTTCCCTCCCTTGCCGGTCGCTTTCCAGCGCAAAGCCCGAAAACTCCAGCGCCTGCAAATCTCTCTGGAGCGTTCGCAGCGATACCGAATCGTCCGGCTCAAGAGCTTCAATAATTTGTCGAAACGTCAGGCCCGAATGTGATGACAGAATCGATAGGATCTTCCACTGCCGGATCAACTGCTGGTTTCTCACTGACGATCCCCTCCCGCCGCGGGCGGGCACTCGCAAATGTCGCCTACGAGTAGATTTAATTCGGTGGATTGTTGAAAGAATGCACCAGCGGACGTACTGAGTTCAAGCGAATTTTGGTCTTTGATGTCATTACCTATGACAATTGCATTGGCAAGAACTTCTCTTGAGTGCCGCCAAGAAGGTGAGAAAAAATCCGAGCCGCGCGCGTAAGCAAGCGGACACTCCCAAATGCAAACCCGGACTTTTCTTTGATTTGTTCGACCGCGGGTCCGCTCTCTTACGGTCGCGGCTCGGATTTTTTCTCACCTTCCAAACTAACGACTCATTTGCTATTTGATTGTAAAGACTGGCTGCCCGGCAAGGATTCGAACCTCGATAACCTGGTCCAGAGCCAGGCGTGTTGCCGTTACACCACCGGGCAGCAGGGCTGGTGAGGAAGGGAGATTTTAAAGCAAAATGGGGCGGCAGGAGTAGAGAAAAGCGTCATTGGTCATCGGTCATCCGGTCATTGATCGGGTTATCGGCCGACCAAGTTTACGTTTACGAGCACGTCGACGTCCACCACTACGGTCAATAAAATCGTGGGCGATTGTGTATTTTTCGTCTGCGTAGGTGTAGACGTCTTACGAAACCGTGAAATTTGGTTTTCTTAACCACCTTTCTCCAGCGGATCACTCACACATCCTCCAAAACCCGAAGGGTTTACAGAGTATAGCCGGCGGCAAAGCCCGCGTCCTTTGCGGGCGACGCCGCCGGTTGGCAATCCCCCCAGAACGATCCGCCCTGAAGGGGCCTAGGAAATTTTTCGCAAATTTCAACCCAAGACCGTTTAGTTCACCAGGAGGAAACGTATATGGCCCAGACCCTGGTAAGACTATCAACCCATGCCGTCTTTTCAACCAAAGAGAGACGTAACCTGATCATGCCCGAAGTGGAATCTGATCTTTACGCATATCTGTCGAGCATTTTGAAAAATATTGCCTCCCCGTGCATTGAGGTCAACGGCACGGCCAATCACCTTCATGTGCTCTTTTTGCAAAGCAAGAATCTGGCACTCTGTGACACTGGCTTCTTACATCCTTGGCTGCGGTTCACCGTTTGGTGCACGTGGCCGTGGTCGGCTTTTGTTTTGGTTGTGGGCTGTGCCACTGGATGGACATGAACGTGGTCGTGATCGGCTTTTATTGAGTTGCAGCTTTGCCGCCCTGTGCCGTTGTGTTGAGTGTTTGTGAATAATCCAGGCTAGGCGGCGGGGCGCGTCGCTCCGGCCTTACTGGCAACCTGCAATCGCGCCGTCGCGCTCTCCAGCGCAATCCGGGCGCCTTCAAAATCCGTATCCGGATCCTTGGACTTCAACTGCTGTTCAGCCTGCTCCTTTTCCTCCTGAGCACGCGCGACATCAATCTCCTCGGGATGTTGGGCTGCTTCTGCTAGAACTGAGACGCGGTCCGGCAATACCTCAACAAATCCCCAAGAGCAGAAAAGGTAGGTTCGCAGTTCGCCTTGCCGATACATGATCTCTCCGATTTTCAGTTCCGACAGCAAAGGAGCATGGCCTGGCAGAATGCCCAGGTAACCTTCCACACCGGGAACGGAAACCTCGTCCACTTCGCCGGAGAAATAAAGGCGGTCGGGAGTCACGATCTCAAGTTTTATATTTTCGGGAAGGTTTGGCATTTTTTAATTGCGGATTTCCGATTTCGGATTGCGGATTTCCGATTGCGGACTTCCCATTGAGGATTGCGGACTTCGGATTGCGGATTTTGGATTGCGGATTTCCAGTTGACTCCTTCCGCAGCCGTAATCAACTCAATCCGCAATCTGAAATCCGCAATCCGCAATGGGAAGTCCGCAATCCGCAATCGGTTATGCTGGCGCCTGCGACTTCTTATGCCGTTCTACGACTTCCTCAATGCCGCCCACCATAAAGAAATCCTGCTCGGGAATCTCGTCGTGTTTGCCATCGACGATCTCCTTGAAGCCGCGGATGGTGTCCTTCAACTTCACGTATTTGCCCTCAATGCCGGTGAACTGCTCCGCGACAAAGAAAGGCTGCGACAGAAACCTCTGAATCTTGCGCGCTCGATTGACGATCAGTTTGTCCTCTTCGGACAGCTCATCCACTCCCAGGATGGCGATAATATCCTGGAGCTCTTTATACCGCTGCAACACACCCTGGACGGCACGCGCCACCTGATAATGCTCATCGCCGATTACTCTCGGATCAAGAATACGCGATGTGGAGGCCAGCGGATCGACCGCCGGGTAAATCCCCTGCTCGGAAATGGATCGCTCCAGATTCGTGGTGGCGTCCAGGTGAGCAAACGTGGTGGCCGGAGCGGGATCGGTGTAGTCGTCCGCGGGCACGTAAATAGCCTGAATCGAAGTGATCGATCCTTTCTTGGTAGTGGTAATTCGCTCCTGTAGCTCCCCCAGTTCAGTGGCCAGGTTCGGCTGATATCCCACCGCGCTCGGCATGCGCCCCAGCAGCGCCGACACTTCCGACCCCGCCTGCGTGAAACGAAAGATGTTGTCAATAAAGAGCAGCACGTCCTGCCCCTCTTCATCTCGAAAGTATTCGGCCACGGTCAAACCCGTCAGCGCCACCCGCAAACGAGCGCCGGGCGGTTCCGTCATCTGTCCGTAGATCAAGGCACATTTGGAAAGAACACCCGATTCCTTCATTTCCAGCCATAGATCATTTCCTTCACGCGTGCGTTCCCCCACTCCGGCAAAGACCGAATAACCTCCATGCTGTGTGGCAATCCGGTTGATCAGTTCCATGATGATGACTGTTTTCCCCACGCCGGCGCCGCCGAACAGCCCGATTTTTCCGCCTTTGACCAGCGGCTCAATCAAATCGATGACTTTGATGCCGGTCTCCAGCAATTCCGTTTCGGTGCTCTGGTCCTCAAAACTCGGGGCGGGACGATGAATCGGATAACGCTGCTTGGTTTTGACAGGGCCCAGCTTGTCTACCGGCTCGCCGATCACGTTCATTACGCGGCCCAGAGTCTCCCGGCCCACCGGGACGGTAATTCCCTCTCCCTGGTCAATGGCCTTCATCCCGCGCACCACGCCTTCGGTCGGCTTCATGGAAATACACCGAACGACACCTTCACCCAAGTGCTGCTGTACTTCGGTAATAATATCGATGGGAGATGGCACGTCGAAGCCTTCGCTCACGACGCGAACCGCGTTGTAAATCTGCGGCATGTGGCCCTCCGGGAACCGCACATCCACTACGGGCCCGATAACTTGAGTCACCTTACCTTCTTGCATTGTTTACCTCATAATCCAAGTCTCGAGTTCCTGGTTTCGAGTCTCGAGTTGAAATCAGCGGAAACTCGAGACCCGAAACTCGGAACCCGAGACTTATTTCGCCAGCGCATTTGCCCCGCTGACGATTTCAATAATTTCCCTGGTAATGCTTGCCTGACGAATCCGGTTCATATTCAAGGTCAAGCGCTCGATCATTTCCTTGGCGTTTGTGGTCGCCGAATCCATTGCCGCCATCCGGGCGCCGTGCTCTGAGGCTACCGACTCGAGCATCGCCCGGAAGATTTGAACTTCAACGTGCCGCGGCAGCAGGTGTTCGAAAATCGCCTGCGGTGTTTGTTCGTAGATATAGTCCAGTTGGCCCTTGGCTTCTTCTTCCTCCAACCCCTCAATCTCCCCGATGGGAAGCAGGCGCTCAACGACCACTCGCTGCGCGACCACTGACTTGAACTCGTTATAGACGATATAAACTTCATCCACTTCTTCGGCGCCGTACTGTTCAATGATGGAATGAGCAATTTGCTTGGCCAGCTCGTAGTTGAGATTTCCCAGGGCATTGATGTACTGCTCGCGGATCTTGTAGGGACGGCGCTTAAAAAAATCATAGCCTTTGCGTCCTACCGCCGTCAGTGCCAGATCTGAGCCGGCGTGCTGATTGAGGAAGGCAAGAGCGGCCTTGACAATATTGGCGTTAAACGGACCGCAAAGACCCTTGTCCGCCGTGATTATTACCAGCAGCGTGTGTTCCGAACCGCGGCGCTTCAATAGCGGGTGATCGGTATTCTGCGCTCGTGAAATCAAGCTGTTTAAAACGGCAAGCATGCGATTGGCATAGGGGCGGGCGGCTACGATTCGATCCTGAGCGCGCTTCAATTTGCTGGCCGACACGAATTTCATGGCGCGCGTGGTCTTTTGGAGATTCCTTACGCTTCGGATTCTCCTTCGGACGTCCCTTAAGTTCGGCATGATTAGAAACGGGTGTTAGCTGTTGGGTTCCGGGTGTTAGGTGTCAGGTGTTGGGTTCCGGGTGTTAGGTGTCAGGTGTTGGGTTCTGGGTGTTAGGTGTCGGTTGTTGGGTTCTGGGTGCTGGGGTGTTGCCCGACAGCCGGCACGCGACACCCAAAACCCCGCCACCCAGAATCTAGAACCCAACACCTAACACCCAACGCCTAACCCAACACCCAACACCTAACACCTAAGACCTACCCCAACCCCCAACAACTAACACCTAACCCAACACCTAACACCTAAGACCCCACACCCAAAGTAGACTCACTTCACGGCCTCCGCCTTCGCGCTTTTCTCGGCTTGAAAACGTTGTTTGTATTCATTGAGCGCCTCGGCCAGTTCCTTCCGCATTTCGTCATCCAGCACCTTTTTATCGCCCAGCTTGGCGATAAATCCGGACTTTGCCGTTTCGAAGAAGCGGTATAGGCCCTCTTCAAAAGAGCGGATCTGAGGAACCTCCAGATCATCGAGGAAGCCGTTGGTGCCGGCAAAAACAATCAAAATCTGATTGACGACTGAAAGCGGTTGGTACTGAGGCTGCTTGAGAATTTCCACCAGACGATCCCCACGCGCCAGTTGAGCCCGTGTCGCCTTATCCAGATCACTCCCAAACTGCGCGAACGCCTGCAGGTCCCTGTACTGCGCCAGTGCCAGCCGCAGCGTTCCGGCAACCTGCTTCATGGCTTTGATCTGGGCGTTGCCGCCCACGCGGCTCACGCTGTATCCCACGTTGATTGCAGGACGCACCCCGGCATAAAAAAGGTCGGATTCCAGAAAGATCTGGCCGTCGGTAATTGAAATTACATTGGTGGGAATATAGGCGGAAATGTCACCAGCCTGAGTCTCGATAATCGGCAGGGCCGTCAGCGATCCCTCTCCCAGTTCCGCATTAAGCTTGGCTGCGCGCTCCAACAATCTGGAATGCAGATAGAAGACATCGCCCGGAAATGCCTCGCGGCCAGGAGGCCGGCGCAGCAGCAAGCTGATTTCTCGGTAAGCTGCGGCATGTTTCGACAGGTCGTCGTAGATCACCAGAACGTGTTTGCCGCGATCGCGAAAATATTCTCCGATGGCGCATCCGGCATAGGGAGCCAGATACTGCATAGTCGCAGGCTCACTGGCGCTCGCCGATACGACGATGCAATTTTGCATCACGTCGTGATCGATTAAAGTCTTCACCACCTGAGCGATGGTCGAGTTCTTTTGCCCCACGCCGACGTAGATGGAAATGACGCCGGTATCCTTCTGGTTGATGATGGTATCAACGACAATTGCTGTCTTGCCGGTCTGGCGATCTCCGATAATTAACTCCCTCTGACCTCGGCCGATGGGAATCATCGCATCGATTGCCTTGATTCCGGTCTGCAGCGGCTCCTTCACCGGCTGGCGGTCAATGACTCCCGGAGCCAGACGTTCTATCGGGGCTGCCTCCTCAGCAGCAATTGGGCCTTTGGCATCGATCGGTTCGCCCAGAGCATTGATCACCCTTCCTATGAGCGCTTCGCCAACGGGGACCTGCATAATCTTCTGGGTGCGCTTGACAGTGTCTCCTTCCTGAATGCGATAGAACTCTCCGAACAAAACCGTCTTGACGTGGTCCTCTTCAAGATTGGCAGCCAGCCCGTACACGCCATGCGGAAATTCCAACAGTTCTCCAGCCATGACTTTCTCCAGTCCATGAACCAGGGCAATGCCATCGCCGACGCTCATGACCGTTCCCACTTCGCTGACCACGACGCTTGCCTCGTAATTCTGAATCTGTTGCTTGATGATCTTACTGATTTCGTCGGCTTTGATTTCCATCGAAACCTCTACTGGATCCTCTTGCGAATCTCCTCAAGTTGCTTGCGAACTGTTCCATCGTAAATAGTGCTGCCTAAATGAATTTTTACTCCAGCGATCAACGAAGGATCTTCATGATACCCGAGGTGGACTTTCTTGCCGGTTAATCCTGCCACTCCGCTCTCAATATTCCTCTTTTGCTCGTCAGGCAGAGCAGTGGGAGTGAAAACCTCCCCGCTCAGCACGCCTAACTTCTCGTTCAAGACAGCGACAAACGCCTGCTGGACTTCGGCCAGCATGGTAATGCGATTGTTTTGCAGCAACAGACTCAGGAAGTTTGTCACTTCGTCGGCTGCTTTTGCCTTAGCGCCAAGCTGCTTGACAATTTCCCGCTTGGAACGAAAAGGAATTGCAGGATTCTCCAATACATTGCGGAATTCCGCATTCTCCTCAAAAAGGCGCAAAAAGCCGTCCAGGTCGGCTCCGACCTGCTGTTGAATCCTTTTCTCCAGCGCCACCTCCACCAGGGCGCGCGCATATTTTCGAGCCAGTGCGCCTGCCATTACTTCATGCTCTCCATCTCCTCAAGGAACTTTTGAAAGATAAGCCTCTGATCCTTGTCGTTGATATTTTTCTTAATCATCTCCTCCGCCAAACTGACACTGAGGGACCCAGCATAGTTGCGAAGCTCCTTCTGTGCCGTCCTCAGCATTCCATCGATTTCCCGGCGGGCAACTGCAAGGATTTTCTCCGTTTCCTGACGGTTGCCCTCCTCCATGCGGCGTCCTTCGTCGAGGATTTCCTGCTCCGCTCTTTGACGAATCAGCGATAGTTCCTGCTCGATATTGGCCACCCGCTGTTCGATTTCCGAAAGTTTAGATTCCGCATCCTGCTTGCGCTGCTCGGCCTCGGCCAACTTCTGCTGGATTTCGCGCCGTCTATTTTCAAAGAACTCTGCCAGTGGCTTGCGGATAAAATAAATAATGATCCCGAACAACAGGAATAGATTGAAGAAACGCCCCACAGTTTCCCAGACGCCCCATCCTTCGGACGCCGGTTCCGAAGCCAGTACCGGAGCAATCTGGCTCAGACAGAAGAATACAAAAACAGCGACGATCGTCAGAGACCGACGTCTCGCCGGCCTGCTGTTCTCACAAACCCCGGTGAAAGCATCGCCCCGGCTCATTGAATTTCCCGACTCAAGACAGCGCGCGTAATGGTCGCTGCAATGTCCCGCGCTTCCGTCTCCAGGCCGGACTTGACATGGCCTAGTTGCGCCGCTATTTCCGCCCGAGCCTCGGCAATCATCTGCTCGGCCTTCTTTCGCGTTGTGCCAATGAGCTCCGCGCGACGCGCTAGTGCTTCGTTGCGCCGTTCTTCCTGCCGGCGATAGCTATCGAATTTCTCGGTTCGGATTCGATTCTCGTAGTCGCTCGTCAACTTCTGGCACTCTCGGAGAATTCGATCGGACTCTTCGAAACGACCGGTAGTGCGGTTCTCGCGCTCCTGAATGGTGCGCAGAAACGGGTGGAACAGGATCTTGTTCAGGCACAAGAGCGTGAACAGAAAAATTCCAGCCGCCGCCAGCAACTCCCATGGATGGATTTCGATCATCTGCGCTCAGGCAAAAAAACTCTGATCAGCCAAGAGGGAATTTTGTAACACAAACATTCCGAAAGGGGCAAGGATTTCAGGGAATTACAAAAACTAACTTTGGAAATAAGCCGGTTTGGCGCTAGTTGCCTGAAAGAGAGAAAGCTAATAGGCCGCGGCCTATGAGTCCGGTACCGGCTTCTTTTACAGGCAACTAAATCTCGGAATCCGGAGGCAATACCGCGCCTTTGGGAATGACGACAATGCCGTCGCGAATGTAGAAGTTGATGCCGTCAGAATCAGCAGAGCGACTGTGATCGCGAATCCTGACTCGATCGCCGATGCGGGCATTTTTGTCGATGATAGCATTGTGAATCCGGCATTCTGAACCGATGCCAAGACGGACGCTTTGGCCTCGTCGCGGCAGCTCGTACCAGTCCGCGCCCATCATCAGAACCTTCCGAAGCACCGTCCCCTCACCTATCGCGCTGCGAATGCCGACGACACTTTGTTCGATAGCCGCGCTGCTGATCATGCAGCCCTCCGAAATGATAGAGTGTCTCACCCGGCAATCATGAATGCGGGAGGCCGGCAAAAAGCGAGGATGTGTGAAAATGGGCGCCTGCCGGTCAAACAGGTTAAAACGAGGCTGCTCAGCGGCCAGATCCAGGTTTGCCCGAAAGAAAGCCTTGATTGTCCCGATGTCCTCCCAGTAGTCATCAAAGGGATACGCGAAAACCTTAAAGCGCTCGATGGCGGCAGGTATGATGTGGTGGCCGAAATCAACCATCTTTTCATCACGCAGCGCGTTCTCTAGAATTTGAGGGCTGAAGAGGTAGATCCCCATGGAAGCCAGAATTTGCCTGCCGTGGCTGGCAATGCCAAAATGACGCATAAAAGCCGCCGGAGAGCTCATCTCTTCGATTTGCGACTTTTCCTTCGGTTTTTCACGAAAACGAATGATGCGTCCCTTTTCGTTGACCTTTAACACTCCGAAGGATGAAGCCCGGGACGACGCAATCGGGAGCGCCGCCACAGTAATATCGGCCCCACTTACCAGGTGCTGCGCATGCATCAACCGGTAGTCCATCCGATAGAGCTGATCGCCGGAAAGAATCAAAATGTAGTGCGGCTCCTGGCTCATGATGTGTCTCAGACTCTGGCGTACGGCGTCCGCCGTCCCTTGAAACCAGTCGACATTCTCCATTGTCTGTTCAGCCGCCAGAATATCCACAAAGCCCTGCGAGAAAAGGCTGAACTTATAGGTCTGCGCGATATGGCGATTCAATGAGGCGGAGTTGAACTGTGTCAAAACGAAAATGCGACGAATGCCCGAGTTGAGACAGTTGCTGACGGGGATATCGATTATCCGATACTTACCTCCCATTGGTACCGCCGGCTTGGACCGAACCAGCGTCAGTGGAAACAATCGTGTTCCCTTGCCGCCTCCGAGCACGACGGCAGCCACTTCTGTCATCGAATAATTTTGTGGCGAGCCCGGTGCTTGCATGAATGTTACCTAATGTCGAATTTCGAATGACGAATGTCGAATGAATCGTTCGTGAAATTCGTGAAATTCGCGGCTAGGTTTTTCGTCATTCGTCATTCGAAATTCGTCATTCGAAATTCACTTCTCTCAACAGGGCGACGATCTTCTCGAGACCTGCTGCGTCAACTTCATCAAAAGTTGCCGGCTTATCATCATCCACATCCAACACACCGCGCAGCACTCCTGAAGCGTCAAAGAAGGGCACCACGATCTCAGAAAGCGAGCGATTATCGCAGGCTATGTGGCCGGCGAAAGCATGCACGTCTGGGACGATAATCGTGCTGCCCCTCGCCGCCGCCGCGCCGCAGACTCCTTTTCCCATCGGGATGCGAAGGCAGCCGAGCGTCCCCTGGTAAGGTCCAACCACCAGCTCGGTTCCTATAAGCCGATAGAACCCGACCCAGAAGAACCCGAGCTCCTGTTTGACGTAACAGCTGATGGTGGCCATGGCTGCCACCGTGTCTCGCTCTCCTTGCAGAGCATGCCGCAAATCCGAGTAGATTCTTTGGTACGC
>DASXTB010000422.1:0-10609 GCA_036505615.1 Acidobacteriota bacterium | reverse complement strand
GCTGTCGGCTAACTCTGGATATTGCACGTTTCCGGCCGTGAAGCGGCTGGCGCCGCGAAGCGGCGCTATTGGAGAGACGCCCCGTGGGGCGTCTCCTGCACGATGAAAGATTGTGCGGGAGACGGCCCTCAGGCCGTCTCTCCAAAATGTCCAAACTCTAGAGCTGTCCCGGAGGGACAGCCGATAATAGCCCAGCGATTCATCGCTGGGTTTACGAATAATCTTCACCGCAGGAAGTCCCGTAGGGACGGCTGATCTTGATTCCCTAAGAATTTCAATCGTCCCTACGTTTCCGGACGCATTTTAGTTTTTCAAAAAGCAACTGTCGAGCACGTTTGTTCCTGCGAGAATTTAATGATTCCTTTAATGATAGGATTTAGGACACTGGCCGCATCCCCTTGTCAGTTTTCGATTCGGGTGTATCGTGCTAACTGGGGTTGAAGAATTATCGACGGGGATGGAGCGGTTGGCTCAGGGCTCTGTAAGCAGTCGCAGCCGCAGATGGTCCCCGAAAGGAAAACTTCGATGAAAAAAATCCAAAGGATCTGGCTGAGCGTGCTGGCAGTGATGTTAGTACTGGCGCTAGCATCCCCCTTTGAAGCAACAGCCGTCGCCGCAAGCCAACCAAGCACAGTGTTCACCGCCAATCCAACCAGTCTTGAGCCAGCCGGTGGAGCCGCTACAGTGGTGCGAAAGCGGCGCAATCCGGAGGCAGGCAAGAAGAAAGCGGCCAAACGTGTCGGCATCGGCGCAGCTGTAGGCGCGGGCGCGGGTGCGCTGTTGGGCGGCAAGAAGGGAGCGCTTATCGGTGCCGCTAGCGGCGCCGGTGGGGGGTATGCCTACCACCAGTACAAGAAGCACAAGGCGCGAAAGCGCGTGGCTCAGTAATCGACTTTGATCGAATCGTGAGCCGTTGAGTATAGCCGGCGGCAAAACCCGCCTCAGGCGGGCGACGCCGCCGGTTGGCCATCCATCCAAAACCATTCCGCCCTGAAGGGGCCTAAGAATTTTTCGCAAATTTTGAAACCAAGCCCGTTTAGTTCTTCGACCCGCTATATCTGTGGCGCTCAGGCTCTGCGACGCCTTCAGCGTAGGACGGTTTATGGGCACGGTTAACCGGCGGCGACGCCCCGCAACAAGCGCGGGCTTTGCCGCCGGCTATACTCTGTAAACCCTTCGGGTTTTCACCGACGGCCTCTTACATCCTTGGCTGCGGGTTCACCGGTTCATGTAGCCGTGATCGGCTTTTGTTTCGGTTGTGGCCCTGGCACTGTAGGAACGTAAACGTCGCCGTATTGGTTTGCGCGCCCTGGCCGCGCTGTGCCTCTGTGTTGAATGTCTGTGAATAATCCTGCTACAGACGCTTGTCCTAAGCTTGGCTGCTCGCCAGACAACAACCAGCCTCGCCTGTGCTAATATCTCTTCCTCCCCAGTCGTAATTGCAAAACTAACTATGGAGAACGTGCCATGAAGCTGCGTAAGTTTCCGTGCATCGTGCTGTGTGCCCTGGCGGCAGTTCTGATTAGCGTCCACCCGGCACAAAACCTCCGTTCCGACAACCCCGGCCCCTATGAGGTTTCAACTCAGAAGAATGTTATGGTTCCGGTGCGAGACGGTGTCCGCCTGGCACTGGATATTTACCTGCCCGCACGAAGTGGCGCGGCCCTTGCCGGCAAATTCCCCACCATTCTGACCCGCACGCCTTACGATAAGGAAGCGCCGGGAAACGTCTGGGAGGCGCAGTGGTTTGCTTCCAGAGGTTATTCGGTGGTGATGAATGATGTCCGCGGCCGCTATCATTCCGAAGGCGTCTGGCGTTTGATGCTGGATGACGGCCGGGACGGCTACGACATTGTCGAATGGATCGCCAAGCAACCCTGGTCCACTGGAAAAATCGGAACCATCGGCACCAGCTATCCGGGTGGAACTCAGCATGCTCTGGCCGAAATGAATCCGCCGCACCTGACAACAATGATCCCCGTCGATGCGCTTTCTAATGTAGGAGTGGCCGGATTCCGCCACGGCGGCGCGTTCGAGCTGCGCTTCATGAACTGGATCTATACTATCGGAGCTCCCAACTCAAAGCGGGCGCTGGAAGACCCGGTTATCCGACAGGCGCTGGTGCGCAACGGCGAATTGATGCGCCAGCATGTCTTCAACCTTCCGGTGAAACGAGGAACTACCGCGCTGAAATTCGCACCCGAATACGAAGATTGGTTGATTGAGGCCATGCAGCACGGGGACTTGGATGATTACTGGAAGCAAATCGGATATTCCGTCGTCGATAACACCGCCAATTACGCCGACGTTCCCGTCTATCATGTGACGGGCTGGTACGATTCCTGGACGCGGCAGGTAACGATGAATTGGCAGGCCCTGTCAAAGACCAAGCGAGCGCCGCAGCGCCTCATCATCGGCCCGTGGACACACGGCGGACAGCGGATTAGCTGGGCCGGAGAAGCGGAGTTCCCCAAGGAAGCGGGTCTTGATTTTAACGACTGGCGCCTGCGCTGGTTTGACCACTGGCTCAAAGGCATCGACAACGGAGCTGACCGCGTTGCCCCGGTGCGGCTGTTCATCATGGGTGGCGGCGATGGCCGCAAGTCTCCCACCGGGCGAATACAACACGGCGGCGTCTGGCGCGATGAAAATGAGTTCCCACTGGCGCGCGCCAAAAATACGCCCTATTACCTGCAGCCGGACGGAAGCCTCAGCCTGCAGCCGCCCAAGGCAGAATCCGGATCGACCACTTATCGTTTCGATCCGTCCAACCCGGTGCCCACGATCGGCGGCAACATCTCATCAAACGCGGGTTTGATGGATAACGGCGCCTATGACCAGCGGTGCCGTGAAAAAGTGCTGGGGTGCAAGGATCTACTGCCGCTTTCCACGCGCAACGACGTGCTGGTGTTTCAAACGCCGCCGCTTGCCGAAGACGTCGAAGTCACCGGGCCGGTGGCGGTCAAACTGTGGATATCTTCCACGGCAGTGGACACGGATTTCACAGCCAAGCTGGTGGACGTATATCCGCCAAATCCGGACTTCCCTGCCGGTTTTGAAATGAATATCGGAGACTCCATTATCCGAACCCGTTATCGCGACTCACTGGCGCAGGCCAGGCTGATGAAACCTGGCGAAATCTACCAGGTGACAATCAACCTCTATCCCACCGCCAATCTATTCAAGCAAGGACATCGGATTCGGCTGGATATCTCCAGCAGCAATTTTCCTCGCTTTGATGTCAACCCCAACACGGGCGATCCGCTGCAGCGCCACCGGCGCATGATCCCTGCCGACAACACAGTATTTCACGATGCCCGCCATCCTTCTCACATTCTGCTGCCGGTCATCCCACCGGCGAGCTCGGCGGCAAAACATTAAACAGGATGGTGTTGGGTGTTGGGTGTTGGGTGTTGGGTGTTGGGTGTTGGGTGTTGGGTGCCGGGTGCCGGGGTTGGGGATTGGAGGTTGGGTTTCAAGGTTCAGGTTTTGATTCTTGAATTTTAAGGTTTTGCCGCGGGATGCAACAGTCATGAAAAAACACCCCGCGAGCTGGACGTCGAGGCAATGAATCAGGGCTAGCGAATTGCCGTCACAGGCAGCGTCGTGAACTCGCCCGCTTTGGAGCCAAGCTGAAGCGCGGTACCCGCGATATCTCCGCCGTCAGCGGTCACTGTGAGTGTCCCTTCAAACTCCCGCGTATCGACGCCCGTGAATAGCTCCTCGATGAACCGAGCGCGGTGCCCGTTGGCGCGCAGTTGAAGCGTAGTTTGCCCGCCCGGGACAAGCTCTCCGTTCCTGTTTCTCAGCGTAAGCGTCAACGTCACCGGTGAGCCGGCGGACGCAATGGCCACGCCGGTGCTTAGATTTCTCGACACACTTCTCGTTACGGGCGCAATAAATCCTGACACGGGAGGGCTCGCCCCCACGCCCGCTGTGCCCAAACCGGGAAAGGCAAAACGTAAAACTCCGCCGATGGCATTCGCCGCGGTCACACGGGCTGAGCCAGATACCAGCGATCCCAATCCATTGGTGGTGAAAACGGCCCCTCCCTGCGGTTGAATGTTGAAAGGCACTCGCTGAGAAAGTGCCGCGCCCCCGATGGAGATCGGCAATGGATTGCCATCGTCATCAAAGAAGCTGACGTCTCCTGCGTTAGTCGAGCCTAACGGATTATTCAGAAAGAGCGAAGAAGTAAAGCCGGAACCGTTTCCAAACTGAGCGAAAATAAGGTCTCTTGCCACTGGCGCCGGATCGGCGGCTACCACCGGCAAGGTAGTGAATTCTCCAGGAGAGGAGCCCACCTGGATCGCGGTAGCGGCGATTGCTCCGCCTGCCGTAGTAACAGTGACAATCAGAGAACCTTGAAAATTGGCGGTGCTTGCGTTGGGGAATAGCTCATTGATGAATTTTGAAAAATGCCCGCCGGCAACGAGACTCAGTGAAAGCGATCCCCCGAGCGCTTCAACTCCGTCCAGCCCGCGCAAAGAAAGGATGAAGCGCACCTCGGAGTTCTGCGTGTTGGTGATGGCAATTCCGGTGTTCACTCCGCGGGTTGCGTCCCGCACCACAGGCGTCATCAAGGCGGCGAGCGGGGCGCTTTCGGCCACACCGGTGATTCCCAAACCCGGAGCGGTGAACTTAACCACCACGGCCAGGGGAATGTTGGCGCTGACGCGAGCGGACCCCGCGATTAAGGAACCTCCGCCATCCGACGTGAAAGTGGCGCTTCCAAGCGGAGGGATGGTGAATGAAACGGTGCTGGCGGGAAACTGGCCGTTGAAAGATACTGCCAGCGGCTGGCCCTGCTCGTCAAACAAACTGATGGAACCGTTCGCCGTCTCTGTACGCGACGCATTAGTGGCCACCAGGGAAGAAACGAAATTGGAGCCGTTGCCGAACTGAGCAAAATAATAGAGCGGCGCGGTTACGGAAAAGGCTGACGCGTTGGAGGCGCCACCGCCAGGGGAGGGGTTTGTGACGGCCACCGTCACCGTTGCTGCCCGGTTCAGATCCGCCGCCGATATCGCAACCTGCAACCGGGCGCTGCTGACAAAGGTGGTGGGGCGGTCCTGGCCGTTCCACTGCACCGTCGAATTGGAAACAAAGTTCGATCCGTTGACAATCAAGGTGAAGGCCGCGCTGCCCGCCGCCACAGAACCCGGACTGAGGCCGCTGATGATCGGCGATGGATTGCCGGCGACCAGTGTATCGCTTGCGGTGTTATTTGCAGGATTAGTGTCGCTGGAGTTTGACAGTGTGGCCAAGTTGGTAATACTCCCAAATGCGGCGCTGACAATATTCACAACAATAAGAAGACTGCTGCTGGCTCCCGGTGCAAGAGAGCTGCTGTTTGCACCGGTCACTGTCTGGCCGGAAACGGAGAAAGTCCAGCCTGCCCCGCCAGCGGAAAGAAAGCTCAAACCCAGAGGCAGGTTATCGGTGACAGTGATCGGCCCACTGCTTGGGGCAGAGCCGACATTGGTGATCGTCAATGTGTACGTCCCGCTGGAGCCCAGCGTAAAACTTCCGCTGTGGTTCATGGTTAGAGAGAGATCCGTCTGGCCGACGACGAAAGTGGGGTCAGTCGCCGTGTTGTTATTCGGATTGATATCGCTCGGATTGGAAACGCTGGCGACATTGGTGACGCTTCCCAGCGCGCCGGTTCCGACGCTGACCGTGATGGTAATGCTGCTGAGAGCGCCGGGCGCAAGGGGAGCGGGATTGGTGGAAGTTACCGTCTGGCCGGAGGCTGAGGAAGTCCACCCGCTGCCGCCGGCAGAAACAAAACTCAGTCCCGCTGGCAGGCTGTCAGTGACCGTCGTGACGCCGCTGCTCGGGGACGAACCCACGTTGGATACCGTCAATGTGTACGTCCCATTCGATCTCACGGTGAAATTTCCCGTGTGGGTCTTGCTGATAGTGAGGTCCACCGGACCGTTGATGGCGGCCGTATCGCTCGCCGTATTATTCGACGGGTTGCCGTCGCTGGAATTCGAAACCGACGCCGTGTTGGTAACGTTCCCGGACACCGCAGCGCTGATGCTGACGGTGAGATTGAAACTGCTGCTCCCGCCAGGGCCGAAGGAAGCTAAATTTGTTGCAGTCACCGACTGACCCGATGCCGAAAAATTCCAGCCGCCGCCGCTGCCGGAGACAAAACTTAGGCCGGCTGGCAGGGTATCGGTCACGGTAATAGCGCCGCTGCTGGGTGCAGAGCCCACATTGGTCACTGTCAGCGTGTAAACCCCGTTGCTGCCCGCGCTGAAAACGCCGCTGTGTGCCTTGAAGAGCGACAGATCGGCTGCGCCAGGAGCACGAATCAAGAATGTGATCGCGTTGGACAACCCGCCTCCCGAAGGATTCTGCACGGTAACCGACGCGCTTCCCGCGGCGGCAATGTCTGAAGCGAGGATATTAGCCTGGAGTTGCGTACTGCTTATAAAAGTCGTAGTCCGTGTCGCTCCGTTCCACTGAGCTGTGGACCCTGAGACAAAATTTGTCCCCGTGATGCCCAGCGTGAATCCGCCGCTTCCCGCCACTGCCTCAGTGGGCGCCAGCGCGCTGATAGTAGGGGCTTGAGAAGACGGCGTGCCTGAGGGGTAGACAAACTGTGCGGCAGCGATATCATCGCTGCGGGGCGAGGCGCCGCGCCCGTCACCGTGGGCTCGAAAATACATCAGAGCATCCTTCAGAACCGGATTGGGCTCTGAGGGATTCTCCGAAGAGTGGCCAAAACCGATTGCATGCCCCATCTCATGGCCGAGCACTTCGGCGAGGTTTCCGGGAAGCGTGAAAAAACAGTCGAAGCCGTTATTGAAAACCAGATCAGCCTGAAATATTTGTTTAAAGGCCGTGCCATTGACAGTCCGGCTAGACGAACTGCTGAAAGTGATGTAGGTGATCGCTAGAGTTCCCGAGCAATTGGTGGGATCCTGGATGAGATTTTGCGGGTCCCCAAAAGTGATTACGTTGGTGTTGTCGCTTTGGTCGTTTCCCCGCAGCGAGGTCTGACCACCGTTGGCCAGCAGAATCTTGGTACTGGCAACACTATTCCAGGCTTGCAGCGCGCTGTTGACGGCAGTCATGGTGTCGGTAGCGCTCAACGGGGACGCGGTAGGATTTACGTAGAACCTGACGGAAGTGCCGCCGTCAAATTCGTTCCAGCGTATTCCTCCGCCTCCGAGAGTATAAAATTTGGGCGAAGAGGCTTCCCCTTTCCCGCCCGAGACGCCTTGGTCGCTTACGCCACGCAGAGAAAACTGAACCAGCGTTTCGGCATCGGGCAGATTCAATTCGGTGAGATACTTTGCCAGCAGCGGCCGGCTGTCTTGAGCCATTTCCTGAATTTGCTGCAGGGTTTCAAAGCTGCGCCATTCATGTTGTGAGACCACAGCATCTTCGACGACCCGATGCAGGCGATCCGGGGCAAGCAGCCTGAATTTCCCCTGAAACATGTGAGCCACGCGGAAAAAGCCGTCCGGCTGCAGCTTGACAAAGAGGACTACGTCCTCGCCTACTTCGAATTCGGGAGAACCGAAAGCCCATCCGGAAATGCCTCGAAATCTGCCGCCCGGCTCCTTCAAATATATGGTGGTTTGTTCTGGTACCTGGCCAAACAGATCGCGCTGAACCTTGACGGCGATGAAGCTGTGGATATTCCCATTTTCGTCTGCAGTGCTCTTTATGAAGTCGATACGACCGACCAGGATTGCATCAGCAGATGAAACCAGCTCATCGCGAGATAGGAGAATGAAACTACTGGCGAATCCGACCGGCACAACGAGGGCCACCAGCAGTACCACTGTAAACAAATATTTGACCATAAAGACAAAAAGTCCCCTCATCCTTCCAGTTTACGGTTGCCTATTTGTGATGCCTGTAACCTTCGGAAAATTGGCAAGTTCTGAGATCGAATCCGCTACGGAGGAGTCCGAGTATGCCCACGTCTAAACCGCTGGGACCGAATGTTAACAGGTTGGCAGGGCCCTGGGCGCGCTCGCTTCCGGCCTCCTTCTTCGAGGAGATCGAAAGCACTCCCGGGAAAACTCCTGACTTAAATGGTGCTGTGGTTCCGGGACGAAAGGATTTGACGATACCCGTCAACGGCTTGGTGTCATTAAAAACTGATGGCCAAGGGCCAATCCAGGCAGGTTCAGTAACGGTTTCTTCTGATCGCAGCATTTCCGGTGTGATTCTCTTTGGTGGTTCTGTAGGGACAGCAGGCGTAGGCGACAGTAAGTCTCTCAGGAAGTTTGTAGCGCCCATGGAGACGGGCTTCGGAGTGAACACAGGCGTTGCCATGATGGGTCTGGGACAGAGCCAAGCAGTCCAACTGGAACTGCGGGATCAGCAAGGGAAACTAATGGCACGGAGCAGCGTCGCGTTAGGCGCTCATTCCCACATTGCCAAATTCCTCACCGAGTTGCAGTGGGACTCCCCAGTCGACTTTTCTAACTTCGCCGGCACTTTGATGGCTACAGGCCTGTCCGATTTTGCAGCGACGGTGATTCGTGTCAGTCCCGGACAATTTGCAACTATGCCCGTTGCCGAGAAGAACTGAACCGTTACTTTGCGCGGGATTTTCAAGCTGACCTTTAGCCGAGCGACTACGGGACTGACGTTGGCAGGTGCCTGGGAGCGAACGCTTCCAGCGTGCTCTGGAGTTTCTACATTTTGGGAGCGGAGAGATGGCCTGCGGGCCGTCTCAGGGTGGCAGTGGCAAGCCTCCAACTGACGCAGCCAGGAAATCTCTCTGGCCATTTCTTCTCCAGCTGCGTGGTTCAATGCGAATATTTTCTCAGGTGATTCAACTGTTTCTTCCTGTGGACAACTGCCAAGCTGAGACGGCCCTCAGGCCGTCTCTCCACTCCCCAAAATGGCTGAGTAAGCTGGGTGCTCAACTTGCTCACACGGCCTCAGTCCGTCTCTCCGCTCCCAAAAATGTAGACAGCACGCAAGCTGCATGCCCTCCCAAGGGCCCGCTGGACCTTTTTACGGGGTTATCTTGGCCATGTTATTCAAGGCCTTGTCCGAAGCAGTCAGTTCCAAGCTCGCTGGTAAAGGAACCAGGTTAAAACCGAAGAGTTGCTTGCGAAGAAGGAGATAATCTTTAACGTCATCCAGTCTTAGGCGGCCCACGCCTCCCGACATAGGATGAATCCTCTTGATCGCGCAAAATCGCGTAAATAGAGGGACGCCGAACGTAAAAAGCACCTCGAGAAGCGGATTGGGGACCTTGAAGTAACGCCGGATACTTCTCTTGACGGCATAGGAGAAGGAATAAAACTTCCAGTAGCAGTGGAACAGAAGGTCAGTCAGTTGCTGCTGTGTCAAATGTGGATGTCGCCAGGTGGCGCAGGTACCATCGTAGCGATCGAGGTTCCGTTCGGTGATCAGCCCTTTTTGCAGGAAATCGTCGTACTGCTCAGTCCCTGGAATCGGGGTCAAAATGTAAAACGACGCTATGTCGGGACTCAAGGCGCGCAGTTTGTCCAGTTGCTCATTGATCCCCTCTTCGGTATCGGCCGGGAATCCGACAATGTTGGAGAAGTGCGTGCTCACACCGTGAGCCCGGCACAACCGAATAATCTCGCGGTAATGCTCCGGATGATTATGATTCTTCTGAGCTTCCCGCAAGACCTGGCGATTGAATGACTCCACGCCCAGGAACATCTGAAAGCATCCTGCTTTGCTAAGCAGCTCGATCAGATCCTCTTGTCGCGCCACCTGCGTGTCGCACTGCACGAAAAAGGGGATATTCACTTTCTCTTCCATCATGGCCGTCAGAAGCGGGACGGCCTCGGGATATTTATTGAAGTTATCCGAAGTGAACATGACCAGCCGGACTCCGGCGGCCTTGGCGGCCCGCAGGCTGTCGATGGTAGTTTCGATACTCTGGCTGCGTATCTGCCGTCCGGCAATCTTGATCACGGAGCAAAAGTTGCATTTGTACGGACAGCCGCGCGCCGGATAGATGCCGAGCATGCGTACCGCGTAGCGCTTCAGGTTGCGGCGGCTCGGCGGGATGAGCACGGGCGGATCGAGCTTCTGAACCCATCGCGCGTCGCCGCCGTACACAGGCGCGAGATCGCCGGCCAGCGCATCGCGCAGGATGTCGGGCCAGACGCTCTCCGCTTCCGACAAACAGAAGCTCACGCCGCGATCGTGAAGCTCGGAGGTATCGCAGGTCATCGGATGCGGTCCGCCGATGATCGCGTTCTCGACGCCGCGCGATTTTGCGTACGCCGCGAGATCGAGCGCGCGATGGAACTGATGGCTCTGCACGCCGGCGAACGCGAGCAGCGTGCGGCGGTTTGGATCGCGGCTCAGAAGATGGAGATAATCGAGGTCGTCGTAGACGTACTCGTCGATCGTCGTGACCTCGATGCGCGCGCCGTCGATCTCCGGCGGCGTGAGGCTGGCGAGGTACACAACCGTGCTGTTGGGCATGAAGCCGCGACGAAAACGCTGGACGTATCCGTCGACGTCATACTTGCCCGGCTTGAGGATGATGACCCGCAGCACAGGACTTGGCATTATTTCGTTCCATGAATCCTACATTCTTTGCGACTCCTGTGGCATTCCGTAAATGGCTGGAGAAGAATTC